>JANWXX010000073.1 GCA_025057345.1 Polyangiaceae bacterium
GTTTCGATGAAATCGTGGCGTGTGATCGCTTTGGGATCAAAGTGGTGTTCGCGGAAAGTCCGGAGCACCGACTGGCCCACCAAAGGCCAGCTGATGCTTCCCCAGGTGTCACAGAACCAGTGGACCGTCCCGGAAAGAAAATCGGCACCCAGGAAGCCAAGTAGCACCGCCGCCAGCGCCAGCAGTACATGCCACAGGTTCACTGGAACCAACAGCTTGCACAGGAGATGGCCCTCGATCCCCAGGAAGAGCACCAAGATCACGGTTTCGACGACCCGTTGTGTCTTGGAGTATCCCCCTGCAAATTCCTTACGTTCAACTTGTGACATTCTTTCCTCTCGGAGCCCTCAATCGCTTCCGCTTTCGTACTACGCCTCACGAGGCATTTCGGTTGCAAGCCTCGCCACCGGCACCCCGGAACGTACCGGACGAATCAAGTCAGCTGGCTCGATCAACCACATGGGCTCGGGCACATCCTCCAACTCATAGAATCCTCCGCAGAAGATTGCATAGGGGCAACTGCGACAGACTTCCTTTTTCACCCTCCGCTCCCGCAGGTAGTCGAACAAGTTTACTTCGTCGTTGTTGACGAAGATCATGTTGCGCTCTAGCTTCAAAAGATCCCCCACCAGGAACGTCTCATAGCCAGGCATGAAACAGAAGGGCAGGTTGATCACTTGGAGCTTCATCCGGTCACGCCACCGGTCGATAAGCTTCATCACTTCTTCGGCAGCCGCCTGGGTATCCGGACATACGCTGCTGGTCGCTCGTCCAAAGGGGGTCAAGAACTGGAGATTGAACCAGCGTAGCCCGAGATCGTGAACAAGTTGTGCCAGGGGTTCAAGCTTCTTCCAGTTGGACTTGGTGATGGTCACGTTGGCCCCCACAGCGACCCTTGGGTGCCGCAGCGCCACCACGTTCCGAACCCCGGTACAAGTTTGCTCGAAGGCCTCCGCCACTCCGACGTTCTGGGCGTGCGTCTGGGCATCCGGCCCGTGGATACTGAACAAAATCGAGGTCACCCCCGAATGGACCAGTTTCCGAGCAAACTCTTTGTAGCTGCACATCCGACCGTTGGTGGTCACATTCACCTTCTGGTAACCGAGCCTCCGCGCATAGTGCACTAGCGCCAACAAGTTCGGGTTCAGGGTGGGCTCCCCCCCGTCAATATCCAACAGCGTCACCCCTGCTTCCCTGTACTTAACTAGCAGCTCCTTCTGCCGTTCGAAGTTCCCATCGTATTGGGTGCGTGTTCCGGTAGCACAGAAGGTGCAGCGGTTGTTGCATCGGTAGGTCGCGTTCAAGATGATCTTTTTCGGCCCTTGCATTGCCGCTAGCCGAGCCTCGAAGGTCCACTTGAAGCGCTGAAGCTGCTCCAGAGATACTCCCTCCGGAGCCACCGACGGATGTTGCTGAAATCGTGGCCCCCAGTCGTCCACCACTGGCAACGAGATCTTCCCTCCCCGAGTCACCGCCTCTGCCAACCTCGTCCCCGGCAGAGGCGTGGCGTACTGGACGCTAGGCCACGTGCCGTAAGCCTCGTGGAGCTTCATCGCAAACGTCAGTGTCTCGTTGATCTCCGATGCAGTTTCCCCGGGGAGCCCAATCATAAAGTGCACCAACGTCGCCACTCCAACCCGCTTTGCTTCGGCGCACACTCGCTCGATTTCCCCCAGATCCAGCCGCTTGTCCACCACCTGCTCTACGACTCGCTGCGAGCCGCTCTCCGCGCTCACGCTCAGCGTCGTCAGCCGCCCGCGCATCACCACCAAGTGGCGATCCAGCACATAATCTGCTCGGAGACCGTTGGGAATCTCAAAGCGAAGATCCCTCAATACCAACTCCTCCATGAGCCCGTCGAAGTGCCCTTCGTTCACATTGGCCAGCTCATCCAGGATATGCACCCGACGAACTCCCCGTGCCGTCAATTGGTCCAGCGCTCGCGCCAAGTATGCCCGGCTGTAGCGTCGCTGCGTCTTCGGTGCTCCAGGCTTCCTTCCCGGGTTGGACGAGCAGTGGATGCACCGGAACGGACATCCCCGGCTCGTCACCAGGGGAGCACTCGCTTCCTCCACCGGAAACGCCCACGCCCCCCGGCTCAACCCCTCCACCACCCGCCGCTGGAAGGTAAAATAATTTTCCATGACCACCAGATCCCAGGCTGGCAGCGGTAGCCGATCCAGATCCTTCACCTCCCCCCCTCGCACCACCCCCACCCGCTCCCCCGCCGCCGTCCGTTCGCATACCTCGACCAGCACGTCCTCTGCCTCATATCTGAGCAGCGCCGATACCTCCGGGTAGGCCGCCAGAACGGCTTCCGGCACAGCCTCCACGTAATGCTGCCCGCTCTGGTAGAGATCCGCGAGCACCACGGGCCCCTGCCCTGCCACTGCCTTGAGGAGCGTTCCAAGCATCGCCTCCCGAGAGGGAGGGCGGTGGAACGGCGTGTACGCTACTACATACACATCCGCCCAAGGGAGCCGCTCCAGCACTTCCTCCACGGGCGCTCCTAGCAGCACCTCTCGCTTCGGCAGCGGAGCGAGCGTTGACCCCGGCAGCGCCAGCGCATCCAGTAGCGTAACCTCATGCCCTGCCTCCCGCAGCACTGCCGCTGCCTGCACTGCCCCCAGGTCGGCAAAGTACGGATAATCGATAAAATCTCTGGATACTCGCAGCGGTGGAAAAAGGACACACGCTCGCATCTCCCTATCGTACCCCCCTTCTTCCTCCGGTACAGAGCCGAACCAGCAGGTGAGTCACCCGAGCTACCTCAGGGACACCCCAGTACGCAGGCGCTGAACGCCTTGCAGCTTGCGCTCCCACAGGAGTCCAAACCACACTCCCCCCCTTGAAACTTCGCGTTCAAGCAAGCGTTGCAGACCTCCCCCGAATCGGCCCCGCTACAGATATCCCCACACTCCGCCGTACAGGGCCCCAAGCAAGCACAGCTCACCAGATCCGCGGCAAAATCTTTCTGGACACCGGGGAATAGCTCGTCGCAGCACTTCTGGCAGCCGCTTCCCTGTTGCTGGCAGACGCCCACGTCCGGCACCCCGCCGCTTCCTGCGGAGCCTCCCCCCCCCCCAGCGGCAGCGCCGCCCAAACCACCCCCACCCGCCCCCGCGGGACTGCCTCCACTGCCACTAGGCGAGCCTCCGCTCCCGGCCTCGCTTCCACCTGCTCCCGAGGGACTCTGTCCACCCGCTCCACTGGACCCACTCTCACCACAGACACAAGGCCCCCAGCCGGAGCCGTCAAATGCACAAGCTTGACCCCCCTTGCAGGCCCCCGGGCCAACACACTCCTGGGTGGTTCCAGGGATACATGCCCTCACCGGACCGCTCCCTCCCGAAGGAGTAGGTTCCGAAGAGCAGCTGCCAAGCACGAGGATCAGACCAAGCCATCGCATCATGGCAAGGCAGCCTACCACGAGCCCTTACACCCCGTGGTCAGGAGGGTCCACGCACTCCGAAGCAAACCCGTACCTGGGAGAATTCCCCATCGGCAGCTCGACGCAGGTTGACGAGGCGCTCCAGTTCTAGGTCAAAGGTGGGGGCATCCCCGGAGCGCGCGGCAGCTTCCAGCCTCGGAAGCTGTCCTCGGGCGACTTCGTAAAGTCCAAGAACCTTCCGGTACTGTTCCGCGAAGCACTGCTGTTGCGTCCCGGCTTGAACCCCCATACCGGTTTCCCGGAGCACCTCTAGGACACTCTCCATGCGATGAAGGTGACCACGAGCCAGCAGCAAGCTCTCCTCGAAGGGGAGGCGCGGAGCGAGCGTAGATACCGGAACCGATCCAGCGGGAGGAAGCCCCAAAGGAATGGACGAGGCCGCAGGAGCATCGACAGAAGAAGCAGGCGCAGACGCTAGGGAAATGACCGAAGGAGGGGGTCTCACCGAGAGAACCGGTCGCCGCGCAGGAGCAGAGGTTGCAGAAGGGGGAGGAAGCGACGCACGGAGGGGGGGGGAAGCTGCCGGGGTTTCCCGGGGAGGCGCCGGGGGTTCGACCCACTCAGGATCCCGCTGGATTAGGGCTTGTTCCCTCTGGGGCTCGTGAGATTGTTTGGCTAGCAGTACCAGAGAGACAGCCGCTGCGATCCATCCACCAACCCCAAGAAACCAAGGAAGGTATCGAGGTCTTTTCTGACCTCGCCGACGGCGTACTTCTCGAAGTACCCTGGCGATCTCCGGGTTAGAGGGTCGCTTGTCGAGGGCAAACTCGGTGAAGGAGTCACGGAAGTCGTCCTTCACCCGTCCTCCTCACCGGGAGAACCCTCCGCCAACTCCCGAGCGTAGCCGAGTTTTTTCGCCTGCTTCTGAAAAGCCTCCTTGGCCCGGCGGATCAGGCTCTTCGCGTTGGTTTTCTTCCGTCCCATGCACTCAGCCACCTCACTGTCGCTAAGCCCCTGGAGCAAGTGGAGGACGAGGGCGGTGCGTTGCTCCTCCGGAAGGATCTCAAGGATCTCCTCCACCATCCGGGCACGACGGCCTAGACGCAGCGTGCGGTGAGGGTTTTCGTGAGGGTCGATCTCCGCGTCGAGATTGGCCCCGGGCATCCAACGGCGCACCCAGCTCCAGCGACGCTGAGCCAACACCTTGTTGCGAGCAACCGAATAGAGCCAAGGACGCACGGCCATAGGGTCGCGGAGGGAGCCGAGACGACGACAGAGCTCCAAGAGGGTTTCCTGGGCAGCATCCATGGGATTGACCCTAGGACCAGCGATATAGGCACAGAAACGAGTGATCTCTGGGGCGACAACCCGGCAGAGAGCATCCAACGCTCGAGACTGGGCCAGGGCATCCCCCTCGTCGAGGGCCTGAAAATAGTCATACACGTACGCCACCAGGGCTGGATCACCGGAGGAGTCAAGAGTGTCAAAAGCTTGCAGCAGGGAGTCAGCCAAGGGAGTTTCGACTATAGTGCGTCTTACCTCCGCAATGGAGCCGAACCTTGCGCACGGACTCCGGATCTCCCCTACCTACGCTAGCCTCGTACATCGTACGAGGTCGGTTGGCGACCGGGGGGGTCGGGGAGTTGCTTCTGGCAAGCCCCCTGGAGAACCCGTCCGCACGGGTGGTGCTCAAGCGAGCACTCCCCCACCTGGCCCACGAGGTGGAGGTACGAGAGGGGCTCTTGTCGGAAGCGCGCTGGACCCGGACGGTCCAGAGCCCTCATGTCGTCCGGCTCCTGGAAGTACTAGCCCCCCAAGGCGAGCTGGTGCTCGTGCTGGAGTACATCCACGGGGTCAGCCTGGCTTACTTGCTGGAGGCAGAAGCTCACAGAGGAGAGCCGATCCCGGTGGGGGTCAAGCTCCGGATCCTACTGGATGCGCTGGCCGGGCTGGCAGCGCTCCACGAAACCTCCGTCGAAGGCCGGGTTCTGCTCCACGGCGATCTCACCCCGAGCAACATCGTGGTGGGGCTCGACGGCGTGACCCGACTCTGCGACCTGGGACTGGCTATCCCGGAACGTACCGGAGGAACAGCGGAGTTCCGTGGGACAGCAGCCTACACTGCACCGGAGGTCTGGCAGCGGATCGAGCAAACACGCCGTTCCGATGTGTTCTCTGCCGGTATTGTCCTTTGGGAGACGCTGCGGGGAGAGCGCCTCTTCCGCGGAGACGGCTTTCTGGCGACCCTCCAAAACGTGCTGGAAGCGCCTATCCCCCCACTCGATCAGGGTCGCCCTGAGCTGGCACCCTGGGCTCCGACGGTGCACGCAGCACTCCAGCGAGACGTCTCCCGGCGCCCCCCCTTCGCCCGTGCCCTGCTTGACCTGCTCCAAACGGTGGGAGGGGCTGCCCCAGGGGAGGAAGTCAGCCACGTCGTCAAGGAATGGGCAGGAGAAATCCTCCGGAAGCGCTGGAGGGAGTAGACCTCAACCCTAGGAGGCGCCTCGCAAACGGGCTACAGGACCACTGATGAGCACCTCCTTTCTTGTTCGCTGTTCGTTCTCCCTGACTGCCCTCGCACTCGCTCTGGCTCCCTCCTCGGTCCTCGCTTTCTCCAAGGGGATCGCCTCCACCTCCTTTGGATCAAGCGGTTGCAACCAATGCCATGGCGGCGGGACAACGCCGAAGGTCGAGCTAACGGGCCCCACCAAGCTCGACGGAGGCACCCAGGGGATCTTCACCTTCACCATCACCGACCAAGGAGGCAAGCAGTCCCTGGGAGGTCTGAACGTCCGAGCGGACGCTGGGGTTTTGGCAACCGGAGGCCCCAACGCAGAAAGTACCAAGACCATCAGCGGAGCCAAGAGTCTCCAAGAGATCACTCACTCGTCCAAGAAGGCTGCGGAGAACGGCATCGTCACCTTCTCCTTCGCATGGACGGCTCCAACAACCCCCTCCGGCTGTGCGCCAGTCGTGCTCCGAGCCTGGGGCAACGCGGTCAACGGCTCCACAACCAACGGAGATGCTGCCGAGGAAGCAATTTGGGAGGTCGAGGTGTGCAACGAAGGCGCTGCCGGAACCGGAGGCGCCACCGGGGGTGGAGGCTCTGCAGGAAGTGGAGGCGCCACCGGGGGAAGCAGCAGTTCCGACGCCGGCTCTGGCGGTACCTCAGCGGGGAGCATCACGGGAGGCTCAACGCAGGCAGGCGCCGGAGGGTCTGCACAGGCCGGGAGTAGCGCAGCACCTGCACCTGCGTCTGAGGACGACGACGGGTGCAGCACTCGGGGTCCGGGTCGGGAGGGCTCCGGGGTGGCCGTACTGTTGGTGCTAGGATTGTTGGCTTCCCGTCAGCGCCGCTGACCTCAAGACGACAGCAAGGTAACGCGCACCAACCACGGTAGAGACAAGGAACCTCATAGGGTTCAACAGGCCCGATACCCCTGATCAAGAGCATCGATCCAACCTCGCTGTGCCACAGCAATTAGCCAACCGAATTGCTCCTCGAAGTGGAGCACCGCTCTCCTCTCCTCAGCGAATGGCCCGACGCAAGCGCCAGCTTCGATAACCTCCCTGAAATCCCGGCTTGAGCAGCGCCCCCAAGATCTCACCATGGGGGCCCACTCATACCAGACGTTCTGCCAAAACCGGTTTGAGGACAAAGCTCCAGAGAAGGACACCGGATTGCTTTGCAAAAACGCCTGGACCAAGGATAACCGCAGCAGCCACTGGGGGAGATCACGACGAGCCACAGCACAGTGACCGTGGGGAATGCCGCGGGATGGAATCATGCAGATTCCAGTGTGCAAGAGTTCTGTCTATCCTGTTCAGGAGATGCGTCGCTCTCTCCCAGTCCTTGCGCTGCTCCTAGCCTGCTCCTCCGACGACTCCACACCTGCCCCCTCCGGCCCCGTAGCCCTGAAACGGCCCGAACCTACGGGGCCTTGCGGTGAGGGACTACCCACCACGCCAGACCCGACTGCCAAGCTCCACACCCCCCGATGGGCCTTCGAACCCTGGATCTCCAAGGATATCTCCGACCGAGAAGACACCTACGCCTTCGTTGCAGGCTTCGAAGAGAGGGGAATTCCGGTGGGGGTCGTCGTCCTCGATAGCCCCTGGGAGACGCATTACAATAGTCTGATCCCCAACCCCGGCCGCTACGGCAATTTCGCCGGAATGATAGCGGATCTACGAGCCAAAAACATCCGAACGGTGCTATGGCTTACTGCTTTCCTCAACTCCAAATCTCTGGATCTGGAAGAGGGAGGGGACAAGTACGAAGGTGCCTCACCCAATTACGAAGAAGCTGCCACATGCGGCTTCTTCGTAGAGGATGGACGCCAGTTCGGCTGGTGGAAAGGGTTCGGCGCACACATCGACTTCTCCAACCCCAAAGCAACGGCTTGGTGGCATTGGCAGATCGACAAACTCCTGGATATGGGCGTCGCTGGATTCAAACTCGACTTCGGTGACAGCTACGTACGGGCAAACCCAGTGAAAACTGCCAAGGGCATGGTTTCTCACCAGGAGTTCTCCGAAGCCTACTACCGCGATTTTTACGACCATGGCGTCGCTATCAAGGGCCCAGACGAGTACGTGACCATGGTGCGGCCCTACGATAAGTCCTACGACTTTGAGGGGCGCTTCTTCGCACGCAAGGAGCACGCCCCGGTAAGCTGGGTCGGGGATAACCGCCGGGACTGGGTGGGGCTCCGCGATGCCCTCGATCACATGTTCCGTTCCGCAGCGGCAGGCTATGTAGTCATTGGCTCCGACATCGGCGGCTACCTGGATCGGGATGACACTGACCTCTCCAAGCTGATCCCTGCCGACACTGAGGTCTTCCTCCGTTGGACCGCCCTTGGTGCCCTCACCCCCTTCATGCAGCTCCATGGTCGCGCCAATGCAACTCCCTGGACAGTCCCCGACCGTCAGGAAGAATCCGTCGCAGCCTGGCGCTATTGGGCCACTCTTCACCGGGAAATGATCCCCTTCTTTTACAGCCTCGCCGAAGAGGCTTACGCGGGTGGCCAGAACCTGATGCGACCAGAGGGCGACGAGGCAAGCTGGGAGGGCGACTATCGCTTCCACTTGGGTGAGGCGCTCCTCGTGGCGCCGCTCCTGGAAGCAGGAAACAAGCGTACCGTGCTGCTGCCCTCGGGAGCTCGCTACCTCGACTGGTGGCAACCCGCCTCCGACTACCTCGACGGTGGTACCACCCTTGAAGTCAATCTGCCCGACGTAAGTCGAATCCCCGTCTACATTCGCGAAGGTGCTATCCTGCCCCTAGAAATTACCAGCGACGTGACGGGTCTGGGTGACGCCTCCTTCGCCGGAGCCCTTTCTGCCTTGGTATACCCGGGCCCCCAACCTTCCCGCTTCGTGGTTCACGGGGAGCAAGGTGGCCCCTTCGCCATCGAGGCATCCCTCTCTGGTAACCAAGCCACGGTGACCTTCGAGCGGGCGCCTAAGCCGCTCCAATTTCGGGTCCGAGGAGCCTATACGTCGGTCACCCTCCGTGGCCAGCCGCTCCCGGAGGTCGCCTCGAATAGCGAGCTGGCGAGCAGAGGGCAAGGTTTCCGCCGGGACAACGCTAGCCGGAGCGTCTGGGTTCGAGTGCCAGCAGGCGCTGGAGGCTCAATCCAACTCTCCCCTTGAAGGGTGCCGGAGGAGATGGCCACCTGGTTTGGTAAAAGAGCGCCATGAGTCACGTACCCGTGGACGAGAGCAAGGTGGAGCGCTGCCGGGAGCTGGCAGCAGAGATCGCCGATGAAGTCCAACGCTTCATCGACCAGCACACCACCGTGGGGGTCGAGCGGACGACGGCAAGAGCCTACGGCGTGGAGGGGGCTGATGAGGAGGGCATTCCCCTCGTAAATACGCTCGTCGATCGGTACCACAAAGCGGGGCTCCTTGACCGTGGGATCAGCTATTTCCTCGGGGCAGCCTTGGCGAATGGGGCACCCACAGTGCAAGAAGCAGCAGAATTTCTAGCCTATGGGCACGACCTGCTAGACCCAACACGGGGTCCTTCGCCGGAGCAGGCAAGGGAGGCCCTGGCCGACGCAACACGAGCGGCAGTAGCGAGGATCGACCAAGCGGCGGCAGAGCGGGCGGCGAGGCGAGGTCGGTACCCCCAGTCACCGGAGCCACTCCGATACGTGATCGTCGCCACAGGAAACATCTACGACGACGCGATCCAGGCCAAGGCGGCAGCTCACGCAGGGGCGGATATTGTAGCGGTGATCCGTGCTACGGCGCAGTCACTTCTGGACTATGTACCGGAGGGGGCAACCACCGAAGGCTTCGGTGGAACCTTCGCTACCCAGGAGAACTTCCGGATCATCCGTCGCGCCACCGACGAGGCCAGCGAACGCTACGGCCGCTACATCCAGCAGACGAATTACTCGTCGGGGCTCTGCATGAGCGAAATCGCTTGGATGGCCGCTGTCGAACGCCTGGATATGCTCTTGAATGACGCCATGTATGGCATCCTCTTCCGGGATATCAATATGTGCCGCACCTTCGTCGACCAGTACGTATCACGGCGTATCGTCGCTCGAAGCGGCATTACCATCAACACCGGAGAGGACAACTATCTTACCACCGCCGATGCGGTGGAGAAGGCCTACACGGTGCTTGCCTCCCAATTCATCAACGACGCCTTTGCCCGACGTGCAGGGCTTCGCGACGAGCAGATCGGCCTTGGCCACGCCTACGAGATCGACCCTTGGCTGCCAAACAGCTTCCTGCTGGAGATCGCTCAGGCTCAACTCGTTCGCCAAATCTTCCCACGGCACCCGATCAAGTGGATGCCCCCCACCAAGCATAAAACCGGAGACATCTTCCAGAGCCATGTCCACGACGCGATGTTCAACCTAGTTGGGATCGCCACTCGCCAAAGCATTGCCCTGCTCGGGATGTTCTCCGAAGCGATCCACAACCCCATGCTCATGGATCGCTACCTCTCCCTCAAGAGCGCCCGCTACATCTTCTCCACAGCCCGTGACCTCGGCGATGAAATTCAATGGAAGCCAGGAGGCATCGTAGAACGCCGTGCTAGGCAAGTACTCGACGAGGCGCTCTCTTGTCTTGAATCTGTTCGCGAAAAAACCCTTTGGGAGGCCATCGGGGAGGGCGTTTTCGCCGATGTCCGCCGCACCCGCGACGGAGGCAAGGGATACCGCGGCGTCGTCCACCGCCACCCATCCTACCTCAACCCCTTCCTCGCCTTCCTCGAAAGCCCAACACCAGACTGAACAAAGGACGTACCATCCTCCCTCATGACTCCGCCCGCTGCTCGCTGGGGGGCGCTCCTTGCCGCTACCCTCACCACCGCCTTTGCTCCAGGATGCTCCCAGCCTCCCCCCCCAGCTGCACCACCCCCCCCGACCCCTCCGGTACCTGAACCGCCTCCTCCACCGCCTCCTGCCCCTTCCCATCTCTCCGAAATCTCCTTTGTCCTCGACAAGCCCCAAGAGGAAGCAGTAGGCCGACAATGGCGCATCCATCAACGAACAACTCGTTATGGAAAGGGAGCCCTGGTGATCCGCACCTACGAACGGGGGAGCAGCGACCCCCCCAGATGTCCACTCCGGCTCCCGGGGCCTTGCCAGACCTTGACATTCCGCATCACCAACCCGCCTCCTGACGAGGCCACCTGGCTCCGTAGAGGTACCCTCGGAGATAGCGAAGCGGGAACCGAACGAGGGCCCTTCCCTGCACAGCAAGCATGGATGGATTTCTCCGGCGGGCGGGAGGCCGTCTTCGCATTGCGCCGGGATGGTCGCTCTATCGACCGTATCGACGAGGAAGGTAGGGCCATCCTCTTTGCCAAGGATCCTGGCGTCATCAAATCAAGGCGTATCCAGATCTACGAAATCGGTACGCATACGATCTTGATCCGACAGAGGGATAACGGTTACGAAGATACCTCCTGGGAAATCGCTGAGCTCTCCCCTCCGGAAGACAAAGCCCCTCGCAAGCCGGGGCCATGGGCAAAGCTGCCGATGGCTCCTGTTCATGAGGCACGACTCAACGCCCAGGGGGCTCGGACTGCGGTAGAGCAGAACGGGATGGCGATGTTCGGCTCTCCTGTCGTGATGCGTCTCGACGAGCAAGGAAGTTGGGCGATGGCCTGGCTGGAGGTGGTTCCGCCTCCCTACCGCTGGCCGGCAGGCAAGCCACAGGCTCCTTCGAAAGCTCCCTCCAAGAAGGGAGCCAAGAATGGCTGCGGAGGCCCACCAAGCCGCGGGCTAGATGATCGGAGTGTGACCAAGCGAGCCCACGTCACCCGATTCTCTGGCGCTATCTTGCAAGAGGATACCGTCCAGTGGAGCACCAGTAACCTCGACGTATACAGCTACGAGCTGAAGGCTAGGATGGAGGCCGGAAAAGTCGTGATCGAGGAGCCATCCAAAACCGATAGAACCCATCAGAGAAGGCAGGGCTCGGTCCACGGTTTCTTGGACGACTACGAGGATCTAGAAATCTCTCCCTCCGAAAACGTCCGGCATGCGGAGTTTGACCCGGAGGCCAAAGAAGGGCTGGTGCTAGTTGACACCGGGGAGAAGCTCTTTGCCCGAGCTTTCGACGACGAGGGAAAATGGCTCGGCCCTGCCTTTCCCTACCGTGGCAAGCAACCCTATCACATTCGCTCCTTCACCAAACTTGGTACACGATGGTTTGCCCTGGGAGACGAAGAAGCACCGATCCTCGACCTGAGCGGCTCCAATACCTTGCGACCTGAGCTGCCTGAGGACGAATCCCTAGTCTATCTCTACCAGAAAGAGGGAAAACTCCGGTTGCTGAGCGTCCAGGAAGATACCCTCCAAGAACGCGTGATGGACGAAAACGGAAAACTTCTGGGAGAACCGCAAAAATTTGGTCCTATAGCCTCTGGTATCCATCCGACTTCTCTCTACATACATCGAGAGCCTGGCTCTCCTCTCCTCCTCGCAGGCCTTGGACCCTCGCAAGAAGATGACAACGACACACGCCTTCACTGGCGCTGGCTCAAGCCGGATGCCACCTGGAGCAAGCTCGACCCCTTCCCGGATGGGAAGGGGTGGAGGCACAGGTTCGATCTACGAGCCTTGTACGGCGATCTAGCAGTCACATTCTCCAACGATTCGAAGACCTACTTCACCTGGATCAAGACCGGAAAGACCATCACCTTGGAAACCCCCCGTCTTGAAGATGAGAATCCGGAGACTTGGCGCGTGCCCGGAGCGCTCCTAGCTCCCCCCCAAGTTCCCACCGCAGGAGTTCTTCCTGAAACTCCCGGGGCTCCTATCGAAGACCCCACCCTAGCCCCTGCCCTTCCAGAGTGTACCCACGCTCTGCCGACTCGGCCGGATACTATCGTACTGCTCTGCGCCCAAGCGGTTAGCGACAAGAAGCCAGGGATACGGACCGGCCTCCGAGTCTATCGGCGTCCCAACCCCTGACCGTAAGTCTAGATGACCGAGGCAAAGGGGGACTAGGGTGGGCCCGATGGGCAGAACCAGAGAATTCCTCGACGACCAGGTATGCGTCGTAACTGGAGCCACTACAGGGATCGGCCGGGAAGTCGCCCGGGAGCTGGCGCTGATGCGGGCCACGGTGGTGCTAGGCTGCCGTGATGCCACTCGAGGTCAGGAAGCGCTCCGGGATATCGTCGAGGATTCATGCAACGACCGGGTCATGCTGCTCCCCCTGGACCTGGCAAGCCAAGCCTCGATCCGAACTTTTGCAGCGAAGCTCCAGGAGAAGTTCCGACAGGTTCATGTGTTGATCAACAATGCTGCAGTCTGGATGGCAGAACGCTTGGAAAGCCCAGATGGAGTCGAACTCACCTGGGCCACCAACGTACTGGGTCCGTTTCTTCTGACCAATCTGCTGATAGAAAAGCTTAAGGAGAGCGCTCCGGCCCGGGTGATCAACGTAGCATCCACGCTAGCGCGAGGTTTGGACCTAGAAGACCCTGAGTTTCGTCGGCGCCCCTTTGACGGCATGGCCGCCTACGCCCAAAGCAAGCAGGCGCTACGAATGCTCACCTGGGGGTGGGATGCTCGGTACGAAGGAAGCCGAGTCACCTTCCATGCGGTGCATCCGGGCATAGTGAACACAGAACTGCTACGCCACAGCAAGGGCTTCTTGGGGGCGGTAGCTCGGCCTCTCTTTCGCATGCTTGGCCGCACCCCTGCGCAAGGTGCGGACACCATCGTGTGGTTGGCATCCGCAGACGAAAATGAGCGAACCAGCGGGAATTTCTGGATTGACCGGAAGATCAAGAAGTGCCCCTACCGGGATCTAGCCGCCATCGACCGACTCTGGGCACTGTGCTCGGAGGGGACGAGAAGCTGAGCAAGACACACGGATCGAACACACGCAAAGATTCGAGTACGATCGTGGATATGCGACTCCCCAAAGAAGTCTTTCTAGCACTGGCGGCACTTGGCTGGGCCGACGGAAACCTGGACGAGAACGAGGGAGTAGCCTTGCTCCGAGCCGCACGGGAGGCAGGACTCTCCGAGGGAGAGCTAGAGGAGATCAAGGGTGCTATAAAACACGGGTCAAGCTGGGCTCACTCCCCGTGTCGCGAATGTCCAGGAGAGACCGGGTTCTGGCGTATGCCCTGGCAGTATGGTTGATCCGGCTAGACGGGGTGGTGACTACCGAGGAGAAGGTGAACCTGCGCACCCTGGGCAATACCCTCGAGCTCCCGGACGGAGTGCGAAGCCGGATCTCCGCGGCGGCCTTCGAGGTAGTATCACTGCCCCAGGGGGATCGCCCCGAGCGCTACGATTTCCAGGCGCTCCAGGCGAGGCTACAGGCCAAGCTGGGTGATCTGGAGGGAGAGTTACGCCCTCCTCTCCTTGCCCGCCTTCCTGCTGTCGTAGCGAGCGACGAGGTCGTACACATCGTGCCCCTTGAGCAAGGCCCCCAACACCTCCGGGAGCACCCCAGGGGTGCATCCCATGCAAGGTACGCCAACCTCGGAGAACCTTCGGGCCAGCCCCTCGTGATAGGAAGGGACGCCACTATCACTGAGGGCCAGAAGGCAGAGAGCCCGGACCCCACTCTGCGCCATCGTCTCCATGCGCCGGACGAGCTGCGCTTCGTTGCCCCCCTCGAAGAGGTCGGTGATCAGCAGCAGCAAGGTCCTCTGCGGGTCGTGGATCAGGCCCTGGCAGTAGCCGACGGCGCGATGGATATCGGTGCCGCCCCCAAGCTGAATACCGAAGAGGAGGTCCACT
>JANWXX010000074.1 GCA_025057345.1 Polyangiaceae bacterium
TCCCAACAAGATACCAGGCTCGCCGAAGACGCTCCAGGAACGGGTGAGGTAGAAGCTCCACTGCATTACCACCGGCACCAGAAGCCAGTCGACGCTGTCGTGGTAGCACTCCCGATCGCGGCCGCAGTTGTAGCGGTAGGAGGAACGAACCCAGTCGACCCCGAAACCGACCCCAACACTGTTGTTGATCTTGTCGAGGAAGTTGTTCTTTCCGATCTGCCAGGTGAAGCGCCCCCCAAGACCTGCCCCCAGCCCCTCCTGGACCCCGTGCAGTGGGCGTAGCAGGAGGTGAGGCTCAATCTCTGGCCCCTGAGGGTGCTGCCCCGGGTTCTTGATGATGGATTGGGCTCCTGCCTTGTGGCCAAGGAGCAGGATCGATGTCGTCAAGAGCCAAGAATGGGCGCGGATCCCCAAGAGCATGGGGTTAAAATAGCTCAGAACCCGTCTCGGTAGGCTCTGATGGCATTGACGATGGCATCAGCGATGCGTTGGCGGTAGTCAGCAGTCTTGAGGCGCTCCTCCTCGATAGGGTTGGAAATGAAGGAGGTTTCAAAGAGTACGGCGGGCATCTGGGCACCTACCAAAACGTAGAAGCCTGCGGTCTTGACCCCCTGGTCGGAGATGCCGGGGAACTTTTCCGCAAGAGAGGCGACAGCGGCCCGCTGAAGAAGCTCAGCCAAGTGGGTGGAGCGGGTCCCGTTGTGGGCAAGACGGAGGTTGCTCAGCAAGCGGGTGACGTCGGGGCCTGCCTGGGTGAAAGAGGCATGGTTCTCCCGGGCGGCGACCCGAGCAGCGATCTCGTCGCTGGTGGTGTCGAGTACATAAGTCTGAATCCCATGGGCAGCCCCCGACTCGCTAGCGTTGCAGTGGATCGAGATAAAGAGGTCGGCGTTGTAAGCGTTGGCGCGAGCGGTGCGCTCCTCTAGGGCGACGTATTCGTCTCGGTCGCGGGTGACGAGAGTAGAGATCTGGAGCTCACGGGCCAGGACTGAGGCGGCACGGTGGGCGATATCCAAGGTAACGTCCTTCTCCTGGAGCCCGGTAGGACCAGTGGCACCGGGGTCACTGCCGCCATGCCCCGGATCGAGAGCTACCCGGCTGAGCTGCCGCTGTCCCTTGCCGTTGACCGGAGCCTCCCCCAGCGGGTGGGTCGAGACATCGATCACCACCCGGAAGGGCTCGGGCAGATAGAACACCCGACGGATGGCCTTTTGCTTCAGGTCGAGGACGACTCTGGTACCTCCTTCGTGAGGTCCCAGGCGCACCCGCTCCACGAGCCCTCCCACAGCGAGCTCACGACGATGCTTGCCAGCCCGAGTACGATCAAGATCAACGTAGACCCGATGCCCCGGCCCTCCCTTCACGGCCTGTGCAGTTCCGACCCGGAATGAGGCTGGGCTGCTCAGGCGTACCACAATACGGGCTGACTCCTTGTCACCGTAGGGCTCGACCGCTAGGATCGAAGCTGATCCGGTGGCAGGCGGATCGGGAGAGGCAACCACCTCCTCGACGGGAGCGGAGGTTGGTGCCTGAGTCCTCGCCATGGCCGTGCCTATGGTCGAGGGGAATCCTGAACGAGTTTGGTACCCTCCGAGCGAGGCAAGCATCTCCTCGGCCTGCTTGCCACAGGCGGGGTCATGCCACCGAGCCGCCACAGCCTGAATTTCCCGGGAAGAAACTGTCGGATCCCGAGCCAGCTCCCCAGCCAGGGCGGCCTTCTCCAGCGCTAGCAAGCAGGCCTCTTTGCCGGAGGAGGCCTCTACCGCTCGCTCCAGGAGAGCGATGGCTTCATGGCCATCGCTTTCTCCATGAAATACACGGAAAAGCCGCAACCGTAGGGCTGCAGCGCGCTTCACCAAGGCTGCAGCTTGCTCCTTGGTTGGGGCCTTCACCGCCTCCACGGCGAGCCGATCGGCAAGGGCCACAACCTCGAATCGATCCGGCAAGGGCTTTCCCGCGAGGGCGAGGACATGCTCGGAGGCTACATCCTGTTGGTGTGTCGCACGTGGACTTCCGTCTTGCCTGCAGGAGAGTACGAACAAGAAAAATCCGCTGGCAGCGGCCCTGAACAGCGTTCCAGAAAAGGCAGGTGATTGGGGGAGCAACTTCCGCATAAGGTGGGGAGAAAATAGGGCGAGCGATCGTTGCCGTAGGGAAGGGGAAGGTGTTAGTTTATGCACTATCCTCGGAGGCCTATGTCGAGCAACTCATCTGGTCCTGCGTCTCCCTTCAACGCTGACGAAGCAGAGCAGCTTGCTGCGCAGTTCCGCCCAATCTGGGATGTTGAGGACACCACACCCGCCCTGGAAGCGCAGGCCGGCGAGCTCCAAGTCATGCCTCCGGTGCCACCGGCCAAGGTCACGGCGCGGTGGGCTCCAGGGAGTGGTCCGGAAGGATTCCCTGCTCCGGCGCCTCCTGCTCCGCTTCCGGTCCCCTCTCCCCGCAAGCGCCGGGAAGCCCCTGTCCCCCTGGAGGTGCGAGAGCTTACCGGAGACGAGAAGGTTCCTGTCTCCTCGGATGGTGCTGTTGCGATGGCGGTGGTGACGAGGCCTGTGCTGCCACCCAAAGCCGCAGATATCGTCATTCCCCAGGAACCTTCCATTGTTGTCAAGGACATTGCGGCAACTGCACGAGCTATCACCGAGGAAGAATCTTTCCGCAAGCGAGACGAG
This sequence comes from Polyangiaceae bacterium, assembly GCA_025057345.1. GTDB lineage: Bacteria > Myxococcota_A > Polyangia > Polyangiales > Polyangiaceae > JANWXX01. The sequence goes on from JANWXX010000074.1 coordinate 2,673, forward strand.
GAAGAGCGGCGGCGGCGGACTGTGCGTTTGGAAGATCTGCGAAAAGACCCTGGCCTTGCCGAGATGTATGCCAGGTATGACACGGGAGCGAAATCGACCTCCGCTGTGGAAGCAACTCCTGCGGTGGAGCCTTCCTTGCCACCGGTATCAGCTCCTGCAGTCAAGCCCGCCTCAAAGCCGTCTTCCTGGCAAGCAGCGGACCCGCTACCTGCGAGGGAGGTAGCACCCCGACCGGTCAATCATCACCGTAGGATCGTCCTGGGTGCTGTGGGGGGTGTGGTATTGATCGCCTTGCTGGGGATCGCCCGAGCTACCTTTTTGGACAAGGAGGAGCCCCTCCCCACGACCCTTCACCCTGGAGAAACCTCTCCTCGGCCGACGAGCATCCACGAAGCTAGCCCTGGAGGTACTGTTACTTCGGAGAGTGCTACTCCTCGGGAGAACCCTACCAACGCAACGATTCGATCAGACCCTCCCGCAAAGCCTACCACCACCGACCTCCGCAAAGAGCTCCCTTCCTCCAGGAAAGACAAGAAGGACGACCGACCTAGGGAGGAACCAAAGGCCAAGGCTGCCCCACCCACGCAGGCTCCTCCTCAGGTCGCTGACAAGAAGCCTGTTGGGAAGCTCAACGGGGGGATTGTCCGCGAAGTGCCTTTCTGACCCCGATCCGAGGGGCTTGTGGCATAAGGGTCCCTATGAACGTCCGGGTTCGCGCGCTTGTTTGCTCCTTTGCGCTTTCTGCTGTCCTACCGTGGCTGTCTCCCGTACTCCCTGCCGTTGTTCTAGCTCAAGATGACGCCACCACGGTCGAGGCGCGCAAGCGATTTCTTGAAGGGGTCAAATTCTTCGACGAGAAGAAATATGACCTGGCGCGGGTGGCATTTTTCCAAGCCTACACCCTCAAGAAGCACCCCGACGTGCTGTTGAACCTTGCCCAGGCCGAGCTGCTCGGGGGGCGTTATCTGGAAGCTGCCCAGCACTTCAAAGAGTTTCTTCGGGACACAGCTAATGACAAAAATCCCAAACGTCCGGATGCCGCCAAGGGGCTTGAGGAGGCACGCCTGCACCTAGGGCGCATCCAGATCACTGTCGACCTCCCCGATGCAGACGTTTACCTCAACGGAACCAAGGTGGGCACTTCTCCGATGGCCGATGCCCTTGAGGTTCTTCCCGGTAAGCACTCGATCGAGGCAAGGAAGGAGAGAAAATCCACCATACAAAGCCTTGAGGTTCCTGAGGGAAAAACCACGATTGTGAACCTCATCCTCGACACTTCCGCGACGACTGCCCCGGTAGCCCCTCCGGCGACGACAAGGGAGTCCTCCCCAGCTCCTTCTACCTCTTCAGCATCTCCTGCCCCTTCTACCCCCCCGAAGGAGGACACCTCGGGCAGTGCAATCTTGTCCACGGATAACCTCTCGTCAGAACATCGGGAACCCTTCATGCAATGGGCGAAGCGCCACCCGGTCGCCTACACAGGCGCTGGCCTTACCGCCATCGGCCTTGGTTTGGGGATTGGTTTTGGCATTGCAGCTCAGGTTGCTCAGGGCAACGCTGACACGCTCACCAACAAGATCAAATCTACGGCTGCTAAGGACCAAGCCCTCATCAACCAGAACCGACAAACCAACCCTTGTGCCTACCCGGTCCCGGTAGGTGATGCTGGCAACTATGGGAAGGCATGCACCAATCTCCGCAACAACCTTGACGCTGCCGATACAAACCGGAAGGTCATGACCGTCGGGATTGTTGTTGGAGGCCTCGGTGTCGCCACTATCGTCGCAGGTTACTTCCTCACTGCGAAGCGGTCCGAGGAAGGTGCCTTTCTTCCCGCTCCCCGCTTTTTCCTGGCACCCATGGTTGACCCCCAACATGCAGGGCTTGCCGCGTCAGGTTCTTTTTGACCTGCACGAGCTGCTGGAAAGAACATAGGGTGCTAACGAGAACCTCCCGCGAGACACGGATACTTCTGAGTAGCGATTTCTTCGTCGCGGCGATTCCTTCATCGCGGTCAATCACGTCGAACATGAGTCCGATCCGGGGGATCGCTGCCATGGGAATGACGAATTCGCGTTAGAAAACGGCATAGGTGGTGTTCTTGGGTGTGCGTTCGCACTTCTTGTTACTGGCACGCACAAGAACTGCTGAATCCGGGAGAGCAGGGCTGGTTCCAGGGCGTAGGATGGTAGGATGGTGGGCCATGAACTCTCCTGCGAACAACCCCCTGCTGGCCCCCTGGGAGACGCTCCACGAATTGCCGCCCTTCGATCGTATCCGTCCGGAGCACTTTGCCCCGGCACTGGAGGTCGCGATGGCCGAGCATCGGAGGGAACTGGACGCTATTGCCTCCTCAAAGGAGGCCCCCAGTTTTGCCAACACCGTCGCTGCGTTCGATCGCTCAGGGAAGTTGCTAGCGCGGGTGGGGTTGGTCTTCTGGAATCTTACCGCGTCGGAAACGTCCCCTGCGCTTCAGGAGATTGAGCGGGAGTGGGCACCTCGCTTGGCTGCCCACCAGAGCGCAACGTATCTGGATGAGCGATTGTTCGAGCGGGTCGCTGCGGTGCATGCTGGGCGAGAGGGGCTAGGTCTCGATGAGGAGGAGCGGCGCTTGGTGGATCGTGTATACCTGGACTTCGTCTTGGCCGGGGCCAAGCTCCCCGCTGCATCGAAGAAGCGTGCCGCTGCAATTCAGCAGGAGCTGGCCTCGTTGTATACCGAGTTTGCCCAGAATGTACTTGCGGACGAGGCCAGCTTCGAGCTTGAGCTGGTGGGGGACAATGCGTTGGCGGGGCTTCCGGACTTTGTCGTGGCCGCTGCTCAGAGTGCAGCGGCTGCCCGGGGAAAACTAGGATCTGCAATCATCACCCTGTCCCGCTCCCTGGTGGTTCCGTTCCTGACCTACTCGGAGCGGCGTGATCTTCGGGAGCTGGCCTTCCGTGCCTGGACCCGCCGGGGCGAGCTCTCCACTGATCGGGATAACCTTGAGATAGCCCGGAAGATCCTGGGGTTGCGGCAGGAGCTGGCGGCATTGCATGGTGCGGCGAGCTATGCGGACTATGCACTGCAGGACACGATGGCGGGGAGCAAGGAGGCGGTGCTGCAGCTGCTCCACCGGGTGTGGGGGCCGGCGCGGAGACGAGCGCAGGCAGAACTGGCGCAGCTCCAGGCGATGGCGGACGAGCTGGGGGATGATGTGGAGATCGCCCCGTGGGACTGGCGCTACTATGCGGAGAAGGTGCGGGCAAAGAAGTACCAACTCGACGACGGGGAGCTGAAGCCCTATCTGGAGCTAGGCCGGATGAGGGCGGCGATGTTCGCGGTGGCAGAGCGCCTCTTCGGGCTGAAGATCGAGCGGCGGGAGGGGGTGGCCCTCTACCACCCGGAGGTGGAGTGCTTCGAAGTGAAGGACGGCACTAGCGGGGCACTCATTGGGGTGTTCTTGAGCGACAATTTCGCGCGTCCCAGCAAGCGAGGGGGGGCCTGGATGAACTCCTACCGGGAGCAGCAGCGGGGGCCCGAGGGAGCGGTGACCCCGGTGGTGGTCAACAACAACAACTTTGCCCGAGCGCCGGAGGGTCAGCCGACGCTTCTGTCGCTGGACGATCTCCGAACGATGTTCCACGAGTTCGGCCACGGGCTCCATGGCCTCCTCTCGGAGGTTACCTATGCTCGGCTTTCCGGTACCAACGTGCTCCGGGATTTCGTGGAGTTGCCGTCCCAGCTGATGGAGCACTGGGCGTTCCGCCCGGAGGTGCTCCGGGAGCATGCGCGCCACGTGGAGACCGGGGAGCCGATCCCGGATGAATTGATTGCCCGGATGAAGCGCGCCATGACCTTCAACCAGGGCTTCGACGCGGTGGAGTACACTGCCTCCGCCTTGGTAGACATGGAGCTCCACGCCCGGTCAGATGCAGGCTCCCTGGATCTGGCCACCTTCGAGAAAGAAATTCTGGCTCGGCTAGAGATGCCTTCGGCCATTGTGATGCGTCACCGGCTCCCCCATTTCCTCCACCTATTTTCCGGCCCCGAGTACGCCGCCGGCTACTACGTCTATCTCTGGGCTGCGGTACTGGACAACGATGCCTTTGATGCCTTCGAGGAGGCGGGAGACATCTTCGATCCAGCGACGGCAGCACGGCTGCGGAAGTACATCTACAGCAGTGGAAATCGATTGGAGCCTGGAGCAGCGTACCGGGCGTTCCGGGGGCGTGACCCGGATCCCACCCCGATGCTCCGCAACCGGGGGCTTCTGGAGGGGGCCACCACCACCGTGGCAGCGGATTGATACGACAACGGTATTGTAGGAGCGTCTTCCCGAGGCATCTTTCTGGCGTTGTGTTTGGCCTCGCCTCCACCATCGCCGTGACTCCCTACACCCAAGCTCTGGTTGTAGCCTGCCTGAGCATCTCAGCCATGAGGCTTGAGAACGCAGGTCATCCCGTTGATCTCCCGAGTGAGCTCAGGGCGGTCCGCGATGGTGATGCGCCAGCGGGGTTCTCCCTTGACCATCTCGTAAAGCCCATCCGCGGGAAGATCTTCGGGGATGCCGCTCTTGACGGCGGCGCGCCAAGCTGCAGGCCAAGTGCAGTTGGGTTCGGGAGCGGCGACATCCGTCTTGCGGGCTGCTATCGGCTCAGGACCACCACCGTTTGCTTTGAAGACGAAGCTTGGGTGGGTGAGTGGGGCGTCCTTGGGGTGATCCCCGGGGTTCGGGTTCAGGTAAACGACTGTGATGCTGGGGCCAGGCTTCGAGAGGTCCACAGTGCCTCGTGTAGAGCCGATCACGTGGATTCGCAGAAGCGGAGGGGCCCCTCCCTGGGGGAAGAGGGTGCGCTGGACTACCGGAAGGAGCAACGTGGGATCTGCGTGGGTGGCATCAGGAATGGGGAGGCCGCTGACCGAGGACATCACCGGAGGCAAGGAGGGGGAACGGGCTGGCATAGAAGCGGAGGGGGGGGGAACCGCCTTCCGGGTGTACTCTCGGAACCCATACCCTACCCCTGCGAGAAGCACGATACCCCCTAGAATGGTCATCCCAGAGGGGGGCTGGCGTCGGGGTTGGATGACCACGAAGGGTTGTCCGGTGCGGGCATTCCGCGTAGTTGCGACCAATCCTACCCTGGCTGGCTCAGACGAGGCCCCTTGGAGTATACCGCAGTGGGGACAGCGCTTGTCGCTCGTCCCAAGGGGAGCCTGGCAGCATGCGCAGGAGAGGCCATGGATAGGGGCTAGGTCGAGGGCCTGCCGGTTGGGGTCAGGTGGCGACTGGGACATCCCACCCACGAAGGTAGCATGAGAGGCTTGCAGCGCATGGGCGAGAATGGCATGGCCATCGCCCTTGGCAGACATCGATTTTTCTCCTTTGGAAAAGCTGGTCGAACGCACCTTCGGTGCGGAGGTTTCTTGGCATGCTGACGCGATGCCGGGGGGGGCCTCCACCCGGAAATTCTTCCGGTTGTACTTTGAGGGTGGTTCCCCCCGGAGCGCAGTGGCCTTCTTTGTTCCGGATGCGACTCGCTCGGACGAAATTGACAAAACCGACGGCGTGCGTCCTCGCTGGCCCTTCTTGGAAGTCCAAGAGCTGCTGGCGGCCCGTGGGGTGGCGGTTCCTCGCATCCTAGCTGACGGAAGCGACCAGGGATGGCTTGTGGTGGAGGATCTAGGAGACGATACACTAGCAAATTTTCTCCTGAGGAATCCGGGGCAGAAGGAAGCCCTGTACCGGGCAGCCGTCCGAGATCTGGCCCGAGCCCAGCGAGCCCTAGCAGAGCTACCGGAGGGGTCGGTGGTACGACGCCGAACGTTCGACGAGGAACTGCTCCTCTGGGAGATTCACCATTTTCGTGAGTGGGCTCTGGAAGCCCGCGGGCTGTGCTTTTCTGCCGAAGATCGCCGCACCTTCGATGCTATCGCTGCGCGGCTCGCATCCCGAATTGCGAGCTGGCCCCGGGGGTTTGTTCACCGGGATTACCAGAGCCGGAACCTGATGGTCGTCGATGGTCCGACGCTGGTCTGGATCGACTTTCAAGATGCGCTGCTAGGCCCTCGCGTCTACGACCTAGTGGCATTGCTGAATGATAGCTACCAGACCTTCGATCGGTCCTTCGTTGAGGCGCGTCTTGACGATTTTGCCTCGGAGCTGGGCCTTGATGCGGAAGCTCGCAGGCAGCTCGGTGTCGAGTTCGATCTGGTGACGGTGCAGCGCAAACTGAAGGATGCCGGGCGCTTCGTGTTCATCGAACGCACCAAGAACAATTCCTCGTTTCTTCGCTTTGTTGAGCCCACCCTTGAGAAGGTGAAGTCCAGTCTAGAGCGGCTCCGCCACGATGAGGATATGGTTGCCCTCCGCGAGATTCTTGAGCGCACCCTTTCGTAAAGGAATCTACCTCCCCACGGGCTCGGGAATCTTGACCCAGATGGTGAGGGTCAAGCCATCGTCGGCAGTGGGGGCCACGTCGATGCGCTCAACCTGGTCGATGGAATGCACCGGGAGGCGGTGGAGGAGTTTGACGGCGACGAACTCTCGACGAATCGTATCGTTTGGGCGAGCGAGCATGGGCGCTCCTCGAACTTCGAAGCGAAAGGGCTCTAGTACGATTGCCTCATCGATCTGGAGAAGCCATTTGGCACGCTCCTCGGAGGTGAGGGCTTTGAGGAGCTCCTGGGCTAGGTCGGTAGTGATGGCTGCGAGGGTTTCGCGTCCCACGGGCTGGAGCCCGGTTTCGATAGTGGGCTCGGAGCTCTCCCGGTGTATCCCGGGAGAGTCCTGGTAGTCTATGGTGACCATTGGGGAGCGTCCAGCAGGGTCGAAGGAAACGGAGGCAGGGGAGGTTGGAGCCGTCACGGGAATACGCGCCGGAGTAATGGCGGGGATGGTGGCCTGGGGAGCGACCGGAGCCGGGATGGTACGGGGAGAGGAGCGGGAAGTACTACCTGGCGCTGGAGCAGTACTGGCTGGGGAGGCGTGAAGGGGGGGGGAAGAACGGCGTTTCCGTGCCAGGAGAGCTCTTGCTTGGTCAGCCTCATCCTCGGCAATCGCTACCAGGGTTTCGCGCCCGAGAGAGGCGGAGGTTGTGGTGATTTCGGGGGAAGTATCGCTGGGAGGTTTGGTTCGGGAGCGATGGTTCGCCACGGGGACAACTAGGCAGGGTTCAAGGTCCAGAGAGAGATTGCAACAGAAAAGCAACCCGCCATGCTATCCCGGAAACCCATGCCCCGTACGAGCAGCACGATTCCCCGAGAAACCCTGGTCACCCTCGTATCTGCCTTGCTGAACGCCGAGCGCCGCATCGCTATGCTAGAGCGTCGGCTCCATGATGCCCGGTGGCTCGGCCCCGGCGAGGAGCCCAACGAGCGCGATAAGGAGGTGGCGCGCAAGCGGGTGGCTGACAGCATCGGTGCGCTGCTCCAAGCAGAGATGACCCTTGAGGATGAGAACCCTGATGGGTGGGGGGCCGGGTTTCGGGGATGAGTCCACCCAAGCTCACCCCTGCCGGGCTCGACCTCGACGGTGAACCATGGCCGCTTTACGCTGCCAGCATCCACTACTGGCGCCTGGACCCTGCCGTCTGGGTAGCTGCCGTGGAGGCAGCTCGGGGCCTCGGTTTTCGGATGGTCGATCTCTACGTTCCTTGGGCGGTCCATGAAGTGAATGTAGGGCACTTCGACTTCGGCACCACTCCCCGCCTCGATGTGGGGAGATTCTTGAGGATTATCGGGGAGGCAGGGCTCAAGGCTATCGTGCGGCCGGGGCCTCATATCAATGCCGAGTTGACTGGGTTCGGGATCCCGCAGCGGGTGCTCTGGGATCCCGCTTGCCAAGCTCGCTCTCCTCGGGGGAACCCAGTGATTCTACCTATGCTCCCATCCGCGTTCCCGGTGCCAAGCTACGCCTCGGACGCCTTCCACCGAGAAACCGCCCTCTTCTTCCAAAACCTTGGGCCAGTCCTCATCCCTCATTTGCATCCGAAGGGGCCTGTGGTGATGGTCCAGGTGGATAACGAGGGCGCGCTCTACTTTCGCGATAGTGCCTACGAACAAGATTACCACCCGGATGCGGTGGCCCTCTACCGAGCCTTCCTCCGGGAGCGCCACGGGGACGACGAGGGACTACGCCGAGCCTACGGAGACCCCTTCCTCTCCCTCGATACGATCTCGCCTCCGCGGCGCTTCGACGCCCGGACTCTCGATCAACTCCCACGGCACTTGGAGTGGGTTGAGTTCCACGAGGAGCTGCTGGCCAGGGCGATGCGCCGCTTCCGTGAAGCCCTGGAAGCTGCCGGGATCACCGGTGTCCTTTTCAGCCACAATCTGCCTCCAGGCCAAGACGCCACTCCCCTGAACCCCGCGCGGCTGCGCTCCTCGGTCGATCTGGTAGGGCTTGATTACTACCACAAGGCCGACCCAAACCAGCGCCGCATCCTCGCTCGCCGAACCACTGAGCTAGTAGCCCGCTGCGAGGGTCTAAGTGTTCCTCCCTACGCAGCGGAAATGGGGGCAGGCTTTCCTCCCTTCTTCCCTCCGCTCGACGAACGAGATAGCGAGTTCACTCTCCTGGCAGCCCTGGCTTATGGACTGCGGGGGTTCAATCTCTACATGGCGGTTGCACGGGATCGCTGGGTCGGTGGCCCCATCAATGACCGAGGGCAGCATCGTCCTTCAGCCCGTTTCTACGCACGTCTGATTGCCGCGCTGGATCGCCTCCACTTTGCGGAACTTCGGAGGGCCACCCCCGTACGTCTTCTTACGCCTCGCTCACTCCGCAGATTGACCCGTGCCATGCATGCCTTTGGACCTGCCACCGGTACCTTCTTTTCTGTTCTCGGCGCCGGTGCTCGGGAGCGCTGTCTGGAGGACACCTTGGGACTCGAGGGCCCCCTAGCGCTGGAGGGGGAAGCCTTCCTTCGTGCCTTTGAGGAGTCTCTGGAAGTGCGGGGTGTTCCTTTCGCCTTCGTCGGAGGGGAAGATGCGGACATCGTCCTGGGAGGGGCCCGGTGGGTGATCGGTGCCACCACTGGAGGGCTCAAGCCGGCACTTTTGGACCGGCTCGGTGGGATAGTCCGTGAGGGGGCTAAAGTGACCCTTGGACCGAGGGTGCCTACCCGAGATGGGGCTATGCACTTGCTGTCCTCGGCTCCGGATCTGACAGGGATCGAGATCATTGAGGGGGTGCTAGCGCCGTCGGAGGCGGATCGGCTGGTTTCCCGGGCGATCGAGCAGCTAGCGCTTCCTTGCCACGCCTGTGATCCGGACACGATCTTCGCGTGCATTCACGAGGATCGAGGTGGGGTGCCGAGGGCGCTGGTGGTGCTCAACCCCACGGCAGAGGACGTGGTGGGGCGGGTGGGGGTTCCAGGGGGGAGGGAGGTGACGGACGTGCTTGAGGAGCATCGATTCCAGTCGTTTGGCGGGGTGGTGGAGTTGAGGGTTCCGGCAAGGTCGGGGCGCCTTTTGGCCTTGGAGTGAAAGGGTGGCGGAGCCAATCATCTCCTTTCGGGACGTACACAAGGCTTTCGGTCCGAAGCGGGTATATCTTGGGCTGAATCTGGATGTGTACGAGGGGGAGACGCTGGTGATCTTGGGGGGGTCCGGCGTGGGCAAGAGCGTGATGCTCAAGATGTTGATTGGGCTTCTGACGGCGGATCGGGGGAGCATTCGCTATCGGGGAAAAGAGGTGGTGGGGATGACAGAGCAAGAGCTGTTGCTGGTGCGCCGGCAAGTAGCGATGATTTTCCAGGCGTCGGCGTTGTTTGACAGCATCTCCGTGGGGGAGAATGTTGCCTACGGGCTCCATGAGCATTACTTCCGTACGATGACGAAGGCGGAGATCGACAAGCGCGTGGCATGGGCCCTAGAGCTGGTCGGTCTACCAGGGATCGAGGCCATGCGTCCGGGCGATCTGTCAGGAGGGATGAAGCGCCGTGTGGGTGTGGCTCGTGCCATTGCGCTACAACCGGAAGTGCTACTCTACGACGAACCCACCACTGGTCTGGATCCGATCAACACCACAAGGATCAACCACTTGATCCGGGGGATGCAGAAGGCGCTGAAGGTGACCAGCATCGTAGTGACCCATGACATGAGGAGTGCCTTTTCCATCGCTGACCGGATTGCGATGGTTCATCGAGGCCAGATCGTTCTCCAGGGGAAACCGGAGGACTTTCGCGCATCGACCGACCCACGCATACAAGACTTCATCACCGGGACAGCTCCCGAGGCAGAATCCCTAGAGTCGCTCCTTGAAGGGTGAGCTTCACCCTTCTCCGGTGCTGTCTGACTTGGTACGAGGCCAACAATTCCTGCTTACACTCCAAGCGGCGCTGAGGCAGAGCGTGATTCCCGCCGGGGACCAGCGTATAGAGAAGACCGATGGCACGACGCCCTGCGTCCAATCCCCTTGACCCACCGGACCCGGTGCGCCAGGCACGCCAGGCGTTTTTGGAGGGAGCAGGTGCGGAGATCGCATCTTCCTTCCCAGGTATTACTCGGCTGGGAGGGCAAATCGTGGCAGCCCTCTACCTGGCGGAAGCACCCAGGTCCATGGACGAGCTAGCGGTGGAGCTAGGCTGCTCTAAGAGCAACATCTTCGGGAATCTTCGGGCTCTAGAGAGTGCCGGGATTGTGGAGCGAAGGCGTGGGACTGGGAGCCGCTACGACACCTATGCACTCCGAGGGCCCTATCCCGACGTGATCATCGGAGCTTACGTGGCGAGGCTCCGGCGAGTAACCGCGGACAAGATCGCCATTTCGGACCGGGCTTTGGATCTGCTTGGGGATGCGGGGGGGAGCGAGGCGGAGTTCCTTCGTCGAAGGCTCATCGATCTCCGGAGAAAATACACCCTGTTTGCAGAATTTTTCGCCCAGGTTCTCCCTGCTATCGAGGGACCTATCGATCTGGAACAGATGCTGCGCCGGGTACCGGCAGGAGTGTTTGAGGCGGTGGCAAAGCTGGCGAGGGAGGCGATGTCCCGAGCTTGGCGCTCGTCGGACCCTCCAAAAGCGTGAAGTTTTTGTCAGATTGTTGCTAGCCTCCCGCTGTGGCTGGACTTTCCTCTGCAACGAACGAGACGAACACGCTCTCTGAGGACATCAAGGCGTTGCTTAAGTGCCCCCGGGAACTTTGGCTCGTCTACCTGGCGACCTTCTTCGAGTACGTGGGCATCTTCACCTTCTTGCCGACGCTGCCTCTTTGGCTTTCGATGGATTTCAAGATGAGCGATGAGAGGGCGGGGCTCTGGGCCTCGGTCTTCTCTGCGCTGGTTTCTCTCTTTGTTTTCCTGGTGGGGTCCATCGCGGACGCCGTAGGTGTGAGGACAACTCTACTGATCTCCTTCGGGCTGGCGGCGCTGACCCGGTTGGGGATGTCCATGGCAGGGACACCGAACATGGCCATCCTCTCGCTGCTGGCCTTTGGATTCGCCTACGCAACGACCTCTCCGGTATTGCAAACGGCGGTGCAGCGAGCATCGAGCAAGCGAACCAGGGCCTTCGCGTTCTCTCTCTGGTATGTGAGCTTCAACCTGAGTGGAGCACTCTCGGGCCCCATCATCGACTCTACCCGGCAGTTTTTCCTTGATCCGGAGACTGGCAAGAAGTTGATCCCGAAGGTGGTGAGCCTGCCCCTACTAGGGGAGCGGATGATGACCGCCAACGCGGCGATCCTCGGGATAGGGTTCCTCTCTGCGGCGATCGCAGTGCTGGTCATCGGGCTACTACGGCGCGATTTTGAAGACCGGGTCGACCCGGAGGATGGTCCCGTCGAGAAGAAGGAGAAGACCCATCCGATCCACGCGCTTCGGGAGGTCATCTCAGACAAGGTGTTTTGGCGCTTCATGCTGATGCTAGCGCTGCTCTGCCTTGTTCGGATGATGTTCCAGCACATGCACTTCACCTGGCCCAAGTACGTGATTCGGG
>JANWXX010000075.1 GCA_025057345.1 Polyangiaceae bacterium
ACCCCTGCCTCTAGCTTTTCCGAGCAGAGCAACGCGGAGACGGAGGGGATGTTGGTGGCCCGGATGATCGAGGGGGAAGCAAGGGCTTGGCGAGAGTTTCAGGCGAAGTACGATCGGCTCATCTACCGTTGTATCACCAAGGTAACAGCGCGCTTTGCGACAAGGCTTGGAGCCGAGGATGTGAAGGAGATCTACGCGACTCTGTTGCTGCAGCTCCTAGCGAATGACAAGCACAAACTGCGAACTTTCGACCCGCGGCGAGGCAACCGATTTGGTTCTTGGGTGGGTTTGCTGGCGATCAATGCAGCCTACGATCATCTGCGCTCGATTCGGAAGAATGCGCGCCGAGCGCCACTCACGGAGGCTGAGGGACTGACGGTCGAGTCCCTAGACCCTCATGACCTCTGTGAGCTGCGTCAGCGAGCAGCCTTGGTGGAGGGAATGCTGGCTGAGTTCTCTGCCAAGGATCGGCAGTTCGTCGAACTATACTTTGGCGAGGGGCTGAAGCCGGAGGAAGTGGCAGTCCGGATGCAGATCTCAGTCAAGACGGTGTACTCGAAAAAACATAAGATCCAGTCCCGGTTGGGGGCCCTGCTGGGGCGAGATCGCCTCGCTGCTTGAGCAAGGAAGGAGAGGCTAGAGCCTTCAGGGTGGGCATGCTAGAGAGGGATGCCGTGCGACCTCTGGATAAAAGCGCGGCATCCATGCTGCTTGTGGTGTTTGGGTGTAGTGGTGGTGGCTTCGGCGATGAACCTCCCCCGCTCCAGAGCAGCGTACTGGGCAAGGGCCGCTCCCTGTCTTCCCTTAACAACCCGGTCAATCCCAGACCTGCAGCGAATGAGCTGATCCAATCTACTGGACTACGGGTTGTGTTTGAGGATCGCTTTGACGAAACCGGTTCCGGCAACGTCGGCAACATCTTTCTCCAAGATTTCGTCAACCCTCCAGGGCCCTACCAGGGCATCCTGGCATTCCGTTCCTCGTTCACTCCGCCCTCGTTCCGGGTTTCCGAGGGAGATGTGGTGGATGCAACCGGTCAGTATGTGGAATTTCAGCCGAACGTTGATTTCCTTAAGAAGGAACGCCCCGGATGGACGACACCAGAGATTAACGCGAACCTACGTTTGCGCTTCGACGCCCCCTACATCCCTCTTATTCCGATGGAGATAACAATCAGCGATTTTCTCGCCTATGAAACCGGCCGTCCCTGGCTGTCGATGCTGGTTACTGCCAGGAACGTGAAGCTTATCAACAATGTGACGGTCGATAGTGCAGGACGCGCCTCTGCAGGGATGGATGTGGGGGTAGGAGTTCCACTCAATCTTGTTCCCACCATCACCAATGAGCTCTTTGATCTAGTGGCTTATGCCGAGGAAGTAAAGGCTCAACGCAAGATCGACTCACTCCAGGGTATTGAATTCGAGAGCGTGACTGGCATTGTTACTCTGTTTGATCGCTTCCACATTGCTCCTAGAAGTGCTGATGATTTGAAGTTGAAGTGAAAATGGTTCTACCGCAGCTCCCTCCTTGGCTTCTCTCTTCTCTCCAATCTCAGAGGAGAGTATAAACGGGGGTTACGTGCCGGATGTATATCGTCGTATGTGCTCTTGGGTCGGAGGTTGGGGATCGCCCCTGGCCGTTGTCCTCCCTTGTGTACTTGGGTGCAGTGCCCCAGTACCAAGCGCGCCGGTGCCCTCTCTCCCAGCTTCCGCACCCGAGGTCGTGACCCCGGTGGGGACGCCGTCTTGGACGTGGTTGCCAGGGCCAGGGCGACCTGTGCTGGCAACCCTGGCACGGACTGGAGATGGCTTTGCAGCGACAGCACTGGTGGTGCAAGGAGTAGGAGGAATTGTCGCTCACACCGCATTGGCAGCTTTGCTGGAAGCACGGCTACGGGCCGCAGGGATACCGGCCGAGGGACGGGCAGATCAGGATGGCTTCCGGCTGGTGGTCACAAGCAAGGAAGATGAGACGTCAACCGTTATCCGGGCGCTGAGTGAGGCCGTGTTGCGCCCTATAGGCGAAGCAGATGCTGCCGGTTTGAAACTGGTGTCCGCACGAGTCCGCGCGCTTCGCATATGGCTCCTTCCAGATAAGGCGCTAGAGGATTTTGCTGCCTGTGCAGGGGATCCTGCACTGCTTCCTGGAACCGATCTTCCCTTGCTTGACCTCCCCGAGCACCGCGCCCAGGTGGAGTCCTGGCGGGCCAGGATCCTGGCATCCCGGTCGGCGCTCGGTGTGGTAGGTTCCCTCCGTGCTGTCCAGGCAGCTCAGGAAGCCTCCAGGACGCTGTCCGGGTGGCCCGAAGGGGAACCAACCCCCTTGGTACCACCTCTTTCGGAGGCTCCGCCGGTCGTGGTGGGCGAACTAGGGCCTCCTCCAGGTGGGTTCCGAGTATCGGTGGCCGCGTGGTTCCCTGAGGTAGATGCCGCACCCCGGGTAGCAGGGCTCCTGGGAGCCCCTGGAGCGGCTGTGGGGGAGCAGCTGCAGCGTATCCTCCGGCCCGCTCGGCTACAGCGTGTCATAGGGGTCGCGCGGAAAGGGGGCTCCTGTGTACTGGTCAACGTGGAGGCAGAGGCAGCAGGGGGCCGAGGGATCCCCGAGGATGCCGCCTTGATCGCCACATTGCTGCGCAGAGAAATTGCAGCCCTCCATCGTTCCAGGGAGCCCCTCCTTCCACCGGAGGATCCGAGGGTAGCCGCAGTTGCGGGAGCCTGGTGGGCCCTGACGCGAGGAGCCCCTTCCTTGCCGGGAAAGCCAGTGTTTCGGGTGGCGCTACGGGTGGCTCCCCGGGAGGGATCCTCCCTGCCCACAGAGCACTTCAAGCAGGTACTTCAAGACCTCCAGGAGCGTCCCCCTGCTCTGGAGATTCGAAGCGTTCAGGAGCAAGGGCAAGGGCGGCTCTGGGCTCTGGTGGCCAGTCCGTGTCCCCTCACCGAACCTCCTGCCGAACATGGGATTACTGCGCTATCGCTCCTCGCGAGGCTGCCTGGTGGGGTCCAAACCCGAGAGGGTGTCGCTCTAGAGCCCTGGCTGGAGCCGGATGGTGTTGGCGTGCTTGCCTGGACTACGCCGCGGCTCGGAGAGACTCCGGCAGCTACCGGCGAACGACTGGCCGAAGCCATCGGTCGAACGCTGTTGGGAGCACCCCCCTCTGCGGGGGCTATCCAGGAGGCTAGAGGGATGCTTCTAGGGCGTCTAGCATCCAGCGAGCAGCTCCCCGGAGAACTGTGGGCGGTGCTTGCCCCGGAACAACCCGGGCGGATGTGGGTTGGAGGCTCTGTAGACGGGATTGCACGCCCCGGAGTGGAGGCTGTCCGACAGCGGTGGACTCGGCTAACCGCAGGGCCGCTCCGGGCTGCTTTGCTGTTCGAGCATCCAGAGCAGCGTGAGGCTTGGGAGCAAGGGTTGATCCGGTGGCTCCCTCCGGTGCAGGTTCCTACAGGCTGCGTTGCGCCGCCGCTGGATCCTCTGGGGAGCGGTGGTGCCATGCTCCGGGAGAGCAACCGAGCCTATCTAGCCTGGCGGATCGACGCGAGCGGAGCCGGAGCCGGTTATGCAGCAGTAGCAGCCTTGCTCTTGGGGGAACCTGGTCGAGTCCTGGCATCGACTCTTGAGGGGTCAGGGGTAACTGGGAGAGGGTGGGTAGTGGGCAAGGGGGCGGAGGCAGGGTTGGTGGTGGAGCTGCGGGGAGCCAAGGAAGCGTTGGAAGGCGCCATTGTGCAAAGCCGGGGGCTATTTGAGCGACTTGAAGCACAAGGGGAGGCATGGACGAGAGCATCTGCTCGGTGGAGAGAGCTGGAGCGAGAGAAGCGGCTCTCACCGCGCGGGCGGCTAGCTGCACTCTGGAGCGGCGAGGATACCATCCTATTGGAGGAAGATGGGTGGATGCGGTGGTCGAGGGAGCAGCTAGCGGCAAGTCGCGCCGTGGTCTTGAGGCCAAAACAATAGTAAAAAGCGACCTGCACTGCGTGGAGCGTGATGAGCTGGAGGCACAATGCCGTCGTTCGATGTGGTTTCGAAGGTGGAGTGGCATGAAGTGGAGAACGCGCTTGGTCAAGCACAGAAGGAGGTGGCCCAGCGCTTCGATTTCCGAGGGACGGAGACGGAGGTGGAGCGGAACAAAGAGGAGCTGGTGATTCGATCCTCTACGGAGGATCGGGCAAAAGCGGCGCTCCAGGTTCTCCAAGAGAAGATGGTGAAGAGGAAGGTTTCGTTGAAGTTCCTGGAGGTTGGTAGGCCAGAGCCGACAAGCAAGGGAGGTATGAAAATCACTATCAAGGTGAAGGAGGGAGTGGATTCTGAGAAAGCCAAAGCCATCGTGGCAGCCATCAAAGATTCTAAGCTCAAAGTACAAGGGTCGATTCAGGGAGGCCAAGTGCGTGTCACTGGGAAGAACAAGGACGATTTGCAGGCGTGCATCCAACTCCTACGTTCGAAGGATTTCGGGATCGAGCTACAATTTACCAACTTCCGGGATTGAAGTATGGGAACACGTAAAGTCCTCCGATCCCCTGCTCTCCCAACCTCTGAACCTAGCGCCGTGACGCCGGAGCGCCGGCTGTTTGGGACGGATGGAATTCGGGGGGTGGCCAACGAACCTCCGATGACCCCGGAGATTGCCCTCAAGCTGGGACGAGCCATCGCTTTCGTAGCCAGTCGTGGAAAATCGAGGCCGTGCCGGGTCGTGATTGGGAAGGATACACGGGTTTCCTGTTACATGCTGGAGACGGCGCTAGCTGCAGGGATCTGCGCTGCCGGGGGTCGGGTCATGCTCTGTGGGCCCATCCCGACCCCAGCAGTAGCTCACCTAACGACCAGTATGCGCGCAGACGCTGGGGTCGTGATCAGTGCTAGCCACAATCCGTACACGGATAATGGGATCAAGCTCTTCGGGGCGGACGGCTTCAAGCTCCCGGATGGAGAAGAAGCAGAAATCGAGCGGCTCATGGCCTCTCCGGAGTTGGAGCGTGGGGGGTTCACCGGAGCGGACATCGGACGAGCCGAACGGATCGAGGATGCTCGGGGACGCTATGCGGTGTTTTGTAAGAGCACCTTCCCAAGAGAGCTTACGCTCGACGGAATACGAGTTGTGGTGGATGCAGCCCACGGCGCTGCCTACCGGGTGGCTCCCGTGGTGTTCTCCGAACTGGGAGCAGAGGTCAAGGCCATTGGTTGCAAGCCCAACGGTCGAAATATCAACCACAACGTGGGAGCACTGCACCCGGAGCATGTGGTCGAAGAGGTACGCAAGCACCATGCACACCTAGGCGTGGCCCTGGACGGGGATGCAGACCGACTGATCCTGGTCGACGAGCAGGGGCAAATCGTCGACGGAGACGCAGTCATGGCGCTCTGTGCTACCCGCCTGCTCCGGCAGGGACGACTAGCGAAAAATACCCTGGTAGCTACAGTCATGTCCAACCTGGGCCTCGAACGGGCCATGACGGCGGCAGGAGGATTGCTGGTACGCACCGCAGTAGGCGATCGCTACGTAGTGGAGGCTATGCGTGCCGGAGGCTACACACTGGGAGGGGAGCCCTCCGGGCACCTGATTTTCCTGGATCATGCGAGTACGGGGGATGGGCTAGTGGCGGCACTTCAGGTGCTTGCCATCATGCTCCAAGAAGGGCGTCCTCTGTCAGAGCTCGCCTCCGGGGTCATGGAGCGTATCCCCCAGGTGCTCAAGAACGTGACCCTGGCGGCGAAATTGCCCCTGGAAACCATGACGCATTTGCAAAAATCCAGGCGAGCTGCAGAGAAGAAGTTGGGGAGCCGGGGACGAGTGCTGGTCCGCTGGAGCGGGACGGAGCCCAAGCTCCGAGTGATGGTAGAGGGAGAAGATTTTTCCCAAGTTTCGGCCCTGGTAGATGACATGATCGAGGCCGCTCGCCGGGATGTCAGTGAGCGGGAGGCAGTCGATTGATGGCTATGGAGGTGCTTGCCTACCAGCTTCAAGGGCTCCGACGCTGCTACGAGGAAGGCCCAACCCGGCGTGCAGCTTTGGACGATCTCTCCCTGGCAATCCCCCAAAGATCCTTCATGGCTGTGGTGGGCCCAAGTGGCTCTGGTAAGAGCACCCTCCTCTCGGTCATGGGGGCTCTGGACCGAGGCTACGAGGGGAAGATTGAGATTCTAGGTCGTGATCTTCGAGGGATGAACGAGCGTGAGCTAGGGCGGCTAAGGAACGATTTCATTGGCTTCGTGTTTCAGTCCTTTCATCTGCTCCCGCACCTGAGCGTCCTGGAGAACGTTGCCTCCCCTGCCCTCTTTGCTCCAAGCTGCCGGGGCGCGGAGGAAGCTGCCCGCAAGGCGCTCGATCGGGTGGGTCTCTTGGATCGTGCTAACGACCGACCCCAGCATCTCTCGGGAGGGCAGCGTCAGCGGGTGGCGCTGGCCCGTGCGCTTGTCCGCTCGCCGCCGATCCTTCTGTGCGACGAGCCTACAGGGAACCTGGACTCCCGCACGGGCCACGAGGTTATCGATTTGCTGGAACGACTCCATGCCGAGGAGAGTCGGACCATCATCGTTGTCACCCACGAAGAACGCCTCGCTCAGCGGGCGCGGCGGCGGGTCGAGCTGGTGGATGGCAAGGTTGTGAACGATACCGGGGAGGTTCCGTGAACGGAGCAGGGTTGCTTCGGCTAGTTTCCTGGGAGCTGAAGCGATCGCGGGGAGCACTGGCGACCGCCAGCTTTGGCATCCTGGCGGGCACGGCGGCGCTCACCTTCTTCTTGGCCTTGGGGCTGCAGGCGAGGGCAGTGCTTCTAGGGCAGGTATTCCCTCTGGACCGGGTGGAATTGGAGCCTGCTGCACGACCGGAGCCGGGTTTGCTGACGCTGTTGGTAGGGGGAGGACGCACGCCGGCAGGGGTCCGGCAGGAGAGTGTGGATCGGTTGGCGCAGGTTTCTGGAGTCGTTGCGGTATACCCGAAACTACGGTTTGCGTTTCCCTCGGGAGCTTTCGGGGGGACCGAACTGATCGGTCGCGAAATCGGCACGCACGAGATGCTGGCTGAAGGTATTGATCCTGCGCTGATAGCGAAGGACGTACAGGGATTCGCCTTTGAGGATCCCTTGGAAAAACCTGGGAAAGCTTGCACAAGTGACGAAGAGTGCGAGGGTGGTCGTTATTGCGAACTACCTTCTGGAGCACCTTCTGGCGTCTGCTCTGATCCGGTCCCGGTGGTGGTGAGCCCCTACCTTGTGGAGTTGTTCAACCGGGGGCTAGCACCGGCCCATGGGCTACCGCCCGTGGGGATGACCCTGATCCAGAAGGCGAAGGGAATCACCTTCCGGTTCCAGCTAGGAGCTTCGATGATGGGGCGTGCCAAGCGAGGGACGATGCGAAATGCCAGGGCGCGAGTAGTAGGGATTTCAGCGAATGCAATGGATCTAGGGGCAACCCTGCCGATCGGAGTGGTCCGACGCTGGAACCAAGAGTTTTACGGGGCGGAAGCGGCGGTGAGTTACTCAAGTGTAGTGGTGCGGGTAGAGCGCCCAGACAAAGTGGCTGAGGTGATCCGACAGGCATCCGAAGAGGGGCTGGTACCGAAAGACAACCGGGCGCGGGATGTGAGCGTGCTGATTTCTGGGGTCATGGGGCTACTGTCGTTGGTGGCAGGGGTGATGCTGGCCGTGGCCTCGTCAAGCATTGCATATACGTTTCGGGTGCTGGTGAACGAGCGGCGTACGGAGATCGGGCTGTATCGGTCCCTGGGGGCGACGCCAGGGGACATGGCAATGTGGTGGCTCACAGTAGCGGTAGTGGTGGGGGGGCTGGGTGGTGGGTTGGGGGTGGTTGTGGCCCGGGGAATGGCGCTGGGAGTCGACTGGCTCGGGCATGAGAAGCTCCCGGATTTTCCTTTCAAGCCGACGACATTCTTCCAGTTTCCTTGGTGGATGGTGGGTGGGGCAGCACTGTTTGGCGCTGGGTTTGCGCTGCTGGGGGCCCTAGCAGGGGTACGTCGTGCTGCGGCCATGGACCCTGCGAGAGCGCTCCTTGATCCATGAGGACACCTTCCGGCCAGCATCTCTGCTAGGATGCTTAGGTGCGCTACCTCCTCCTTCTCCCCCTTCTTGGTCTATGGAGCTGTTCCACCTCCCTCGATAGAGGGATTCCTGAAGAAAGGACGGACGAGAAGGTTTCTTCGATCGTGGGTGGAGTGCTGGATAAGGAACCGGGAGCGCACCAGGCAGTGGTGCTGCTCTCGTTGACGAACCAGGGTGGGCTCTGTACCGGATCACTGATCGCTCCGAATCTAGTGTTGACGGCGTGGCACTGCGTAGCGATCAACCTAACGGAGGGGATCGGCTGCGACATAGATGGAAACTCGACCAATGGGGATCACGTCTCAGGAGATCATGACCCAGCGAGTATCCAGGTTTTTACGGGGACGAATCCGCACTTTTGGAGTGGGCAGGGGGTTGCCAAGGGAAAAAAGATCTTCCACCCAGAGGGTTTCAACCTGTGCAACAAGGACATTGCGCTGATCCTCTTGGATAAGGCGGTGAACGTGGCGCCCCCTATGAAGCTTCGTCTGGATTTCAGCGCGCAGATCGGCGAACTTACCACCGTAGTCGGCTACGGAAAGACCTCGAACAACGACTGGAACAGTGGGGTCCGCTATCGCCGGGAGAACATCCCGGTGATCTCCGTGGGGCGTGATATTAACGAGTATCTGGGAGAGAACGAGTTCATCATGGGTCAATCGACCTGCCAAGGAGATTCTGGCGGGCCGGTCATGGCCGGAGACACCAAGGCGATTCTCGGAGTTACCTCTCGTGGAGGAGACTGCGACACGGGGAAGCAGCGTTTCACCCGAGTTGATGCTCATCGTAAGCTGATCGAGGCGGCATTGGCCGAGGCAGGTGCCTCCGCACAATTGGAAGGCAAGGCTCTACCTCCTCCACCCGAGGTCAAGGCCACGGGGGACGGGCCATGCACAACCGGAGCCCAATGTTCCGGGTACTACTGCCACCAAGGTATGTGCTCAGCGCTCTGCAGCGCGGGTTTTTGTCCATCGGGAACCTTCTGTCTTCCGGCAACTGTTACCATTGCAGACCAAAAGACCCCGGATGTGCCGGTGTGTCAGGAGTACACTCCCATCAACGCCTGCGACAACTGCCGTCATAACAAGTGCAAGACGAAGGCGGAGACGTGTCGTCTCGACAAGAGCTGTGCCGCTATGTTCGCCTGCGTCAGCAAGTGTTCGACCCCTGCTTGCTACGATAGCTGTGCCGCCAAGAACGCCAAGGGTGCCGGGCTCTATGAGGATCTTCATGACTGTGAGTGCAGTTCCAAGTGCGCCAAGGACTGCTCCGGGCTCTGCGGTGAGAAGCCGTCCGGTATGGGCGGCTCCGGCGGGAGCGGGGGTTCCTCCTCGGGGACAGGTGGAAGCAGTGCAGGAGCTAGCGGAAGCGACACCGGATCTGGTGGGAGCGGGGAGGGAGGGAGCGAGGGAGGTGAGGGAGGCTCGGCGGAGCCTGGGGTTGCAGGCTCTGCCGGCGTGGCAGGTTCGATGGATCCGGGGACGGCAGGTTCTTCAGGCATGGCTCCGGCGGGAGCGGGAGGGCAGCCTGGTGGCAGCGGGGCCACGGCGAGCCCTGCGGCGCAGCCCACCGATGGTGAGAACAGCGGTGATCATGGTGGATGCAGCGCCGCTCGCTCCCCTGTACCCGGGGACGCCTGGGTCTGGGGAATGGCTGCGCTTGTGGGTCTCTGCCGTCGTCCTCGGCGCTCCTTCTAGAGAAACGGAGGCTTACTTATGAGGTGTTGGATCAACTGGACGGGTAGCCGATTTGGAGTTTCCTTGCTTCTTGTGCTTGCGTTGCTGATAGGGTGCGGAGGGAGCGATGGAGAAACAGAAGGAACCCAGATTCAGAGTACAGGAGGGGTGAGTGGAGCGGGTGGGCTGGGAGGCCACGGAGGAACAGCCGGTACCAGCCCAGGCGCCGGAGGTTCCGGACAAGCAGGGTCCGGGGGTTCCGGGCAGGCGGGCGAGGCAGGATCTAGGCAGGCTGGGGAGGGTGGTGCCGCGGGGGCTGGGCAGGCTGGTAATGCTGGCTCCGAACAAGCTGGCGAGGCAGGAGCCGAGCAGGCTGGCGATGGCGGAACGGCAGGGTCTGGAGAAGCAGGGCAGTCTGGCAACGCTGGCTCCGGGCAGGGAGGCGCCTTGGGAGGATGTTGTAAGGAGGACAAGGACTGCACTGGGGAAGATCCTGTCGTGCTGATCTGTGCGGGCGGTCAGTGTAAGCTTCCAGCAGCTCAGGGGAAGTGCTGGCGAGACAAGGACTGCGGGAGTGGATTTATCTGCCTAGGTGAGTTTGTCTGTCCCTGCGGAGCGCTTTGTGGACCACAAGAAGACGTAATGGGGTATTGTGGGCCTCCGCCGCCCGAGTGCTGTGAGGAAGATGCGGAGTGTGTCAAGCAGGGGCTGGACCGGTGCGTGAAGGCGAAATGCCGGGCCAAGTTGCTGGAAGGGCAGTGCTGGGATGCAAGCGACTGCAGCACGAACCAAGTCTGTCAGAACCCGGCACCTTGTCCCTGTGGGCTTGACTGTGATGTAGATAGTCCGGGTCAGTGCGTGGATGATCCGGTGGAAAGCTGCTGCAAAGACGACAAGGACTGTGGCACAAGTGGAGACTGCGTGGGGTCCGTGTGCAAGAAGCCAGCACCCAAGGGTCAATGTTGGGAGGACGATGACTGTCCAGCTGGGTTGACCTGCGAGGGCGAGATCGTTTGTCCCTGTGGAGCCCAGTGCATCCTATCCGATGCTCCTGGGAAATGCCTTTGACCTTGGAGGAACTTAAGGGCACTTAAATCCTTGTGGGTCACTTTACCGAGACGTTGCAGAACTGGACCTAGAGATGGCACAAGGTGCCATCAAAGTGCGCCGACGCCATGCATACCGTCTTGAAGTTTGCGCTCCCGGTGGCCCACCTTACCAAGGAGCAGATCGCATTTTTTCGTCTTCTATCTTCCCGCTCCTACTTGGAGTTCCAACCGCTCCCCATCCTGACCCATGCAGGGCTCTGTGCTGCCATAGAGGCGGATGCAGCCCAGATACTCTGGGCTCCACCACTGGTTGCCCTTGATCTCTGGGAATGGGGCAGTGCGCAGCCTCTGGCTACCGTAGTCCGTAAGGGCAGAACCTCCTATCCCGCTGTGCTGGTAGCGCGCCCTGAGCCTCAGCAAGAGCTGGCCACCTTGCTGAAGGGTAGAGTGGCCTGGGTATCTAAGCTAAGTGCTGCAGGGTACGTGGTGCCCATGCGGTTTCTTGAGTCGGAGGGGCTCGTGGGGTCAGAAGGTTTCCAAGAGCAGCGCTTCTTGTATTCGCACCAGGGTGTGCTCCAGGCCGTACTCCAGGGACAAGCAGACGTGGGCGCTACTTATGGGCGCCTCTCCCGCACCAGCAGTGCAGTGGAACTGCGTCCTGAGGCGGAGGGGCTACGGGTTGTGGCGGTAGCCGGCTATGTTCCCAATGAGGTGATCATGACTAGCCGTAAGGTTTCGGAGTTGGAGCGCCTCTCCCTGGGAGAAGCACTGCGTCGAACATCCCTTGGAGATCTCCAGCTTCTTGGGGTGGAGCTGGGTGTAGAGCGCTTTTCTCTACAGGTTGGGGAGCATCTGGAGCCTCTGATGCGGTTGACTCACCGTGCCCGAAGCAGTGAAATCCCTTTGCAACGTCCCCTGCAGTTCTCGGAGGAACTGGGGGAGCTAAGCGCTTGATCAACCTTGATCAATTTGTTCACGAGTGAGTACGAGGTGGTCAGGCAGGGGGGTATCGTTCTGGAGGGCATCCACAAGGGAGGGGATATCCTCCACGGTAACTTTTCCTAGGAACAGATGGTCTGGTTCTACAAGGATGGTGACTCCTTGAGAGCAGACATCGAGGCAGCTGCAGGTGCAGGCACGGGCAGCGTGGACCGCCATCCCCCGGGAGGCCAGAGCGCTCTTGAGGGCAGCATGAACCTGTTCAGAGCCTCGGGCTGCGCAGGAGCCCTTGGGGGCGCCTTCTGGACGACGGTTGTTACAGACGAAGATATATCGCTTTCGTTGAGGCATGAGGGTGGTCCTTCTCCCTCAGAATGGGAGTTGGGAGAACTTAAGCAGAACATGGCTTGTGGACCCTGCTGCGGTGGCGAGTAGGGCTCCCCCTGCCATTGGGATCACGCCTACCGGGGTCTGCCCTAGAGGCACCTCCCAGATCCCTTCCACCTCCCCGTGGCTCACATCTACTAGAGCTCCTTGTCCGCAGGCTCCATCCAGCAGCAGGAGCTTTCCCAGGTGCTCCATCATGACCGTCACCGAGCAGAGTCCGAGCTGCTCGGCTTGGAAGACAGGGGCGCTGTGGTCTAGCTCGCCCTGGGTTCGGTATCGGTTCACCACGGGGGCTGCCCTGCAGGAATCCGGCTGGGTGAGAGCGACCCAAAGGCCCGTGTCGGTGCTGGCAGCGATCGCCAGGGCTGAACCCGGAAGCCACCAGGGCCCCCCTGCCGAGCAGCTTCCCTCGTTGACCTCCAGGGAGTGCAGGCCCTTCCCAGTGATTGCCCAAGCTCTTGCTCCAAAGGCTGCCAGCGATCGCACTCCAGCCAGAGAGCAATAGGTTTCCAGCTCTCCATCCCTCCAGACTTGCACGGCTCCGGCCTGAGCGAACCAGAGCCGGTCTGCCCATGCTACTGGGCCCGTAAGCCCCTTGGTGGACAGCAGGGGGGTGGATGACACCGGGCACCCTGCGGCATTGAGGGACAGGATACGGAGGCCGCCTGGTTCTGCCAAGAGTACCCCGTCAGGTGCTGGAGTGAGACCTATGGGGAGTTCTCCTGGGATCTGCACTGCACAGGGGATTGGCCATAGGAGTGGGAGCTCGGGTCGCGCTGGCTGGGCGCAGGAGGTAACTCCTGGTGGGGAGGGGGGAGGAGCTTGGAACGAAGAAGCTACGACAGGGCCGAGGAACACCTTAGCTTCCTCGGAAGATCTGCAGGCCACAAGCGAAAGTACCCCTAGGAAAGCGACAGAACGAGCGAGCACAGAGGCCAGGGTTAGCGCAAGGGAGGGGTCGAACACCAGTGTTCCTGCGCAGATTCGTTAGGGGAGCCGTTGACGGAGGGCGGCGGGTACGTAGAATGCGCGCCTCACCTCGTGACCTATCCTCTGGGGCTCCGGCTCCCGGGTAGGTGTCAAAGGAAACGCATCCGATGCTTCACGCTGAACAGACCGCCGCCATCATTGATAAGTTCAAGCGCCACGAAAGGGATACGGGTTCCCCCGAAGTGCAAATTGCGCTCCTTACCGAACGCATCGAGCACCTCAACAACCACCACGTCAAGGTACACCCTAAAGACCATGCCACCTACCGCGGCTTGCTGAAGCTGGTAGGCCAGCGGCGGCGTCTGCTCTCGTACCTACGGCGCCTTGATGTTGAGCGCTACCGGACCTTGCTCACGGCCCTCAACCTCCGCAAGTGACCTAGCGCCCGCTTCGGGGGTTCGGATGCCGGACCCTGACTCCCAACCCGAGCGCCACCTCCGGGTGGCGTGCGCCACCTAGGAGGCGCTTTCATGTCCTTTGTCCGAGAATCGATTACTATTGGCGGCAAGACCATCACGATTGAGACGGGTCGACTCGCCAAGCAAGCTCACGGCGCGGTGTTGATCTCCCAGGGGGAGACAGTGGTGCTGGTGACTGCGGTCTGCACGGATGAGCGTCCCGGCCTAGACTTCTTCCCACTGACCTGTGAGTACGTGGAGAAGACCTACGCTGCAGGTAAGATCCCGGGGGGGTTCTTCAAGCGGGAATCGCGGCAACGAGATGATGAGATTCTCACCTGTCGGATCATCGATCGTCCCCTACGCCCCCTATTCCCAGATGGTTTTAAGAAGGACACCCAGATCATCGCCACGGTGATGAGTGCCGATAAGGAGAACCCCAGCGACGTGCTGGCGCTTACCGGGGCATCCGCCGCACTTCACATCAGCGACATCCCCTGGAACGGGCCGATTGCTGGGGTGCGCGTCTGCCGCGTGAAGGGTGACCTTATCCTTTACCCAACCTTCGAGGAGCAGCAGGACGCGGATATCGATCTGGTGGTTGCGGTTTCCCGAGATGCGCTGGTGATGGTCGAAGGGGGCGCTGCAGAGGCAATGGAGCACGAGATCATCGATGCCCTGATGTACGCCCACCGGGAGGTACAACCGATGATCCAGCTCCTTGAGCGGCTCCGGGCCGAGGTCGGTAAGCCCAAGCGAGAGTTCACTGCCGCTGCTCTCCCCCCCGAGGTGAAGGCTCGCGTAATTGCTCTAGCCGATCCCGAGCTTGCGGTGGCAACCCGCATTGTCAACAAGAAAGCTCGCTACGAAGCCTATGCGGCGGCCAAGCAGAAGGTGACAGAGGCACTCCAAGCGGAACTGGGGGAGCAGTGGCCCTCGGTTGAGAAGCTTGTCAAGAGTGAGTTCGAGGAGCGAAAGGCCCACATCGTCCGTGACTATGTGCTCACCGAGGGCAAGCGCATC
>JANWXX010000076.1 GCA_025057345.1 Polyangiaceae bacterium
ACGGTTGGCCCGGCATCTCGCTGGTCGGCGACGATGGCGCACAGGCCGCCTGGCTGCTGGTGCAGCACGCCGATGCCCCACCTCCAGCCCCATCATCGCCGTAAGGGAGCGCCTCCCTCCCTCTCGCTCTAGCTCCACCTCTGTCCGGAGCCTCCCTATCCCGGGAAGTGCCACCCCCACGGTCAGCCGGGGCGACGCCATGGCACGCTCCTGGAGCCGCGTAGCATCCAGGGCAACCTCGACGGAACGAGTACCGGTAGGCCGCAGCAGCAACCCTGCCTCGTAGCTCCGCTCCAACGCGACCCCAGCGCTATTTCGGTAGCCATTGAAGTTCCGAAGGACAGCCCCAAAGCCCAGGAACGAATAGGGTCTATAAAGACCCCCTATGGAAAAGCCCCACTGACCGGCAAAGGCAGGGTCGTCCGCGTAGGAGCGAGCTGCGGAGACACCAAGGGAAGACCGGTCACTGAAGGTGTAGGCGAGGGCTGCGGAGAGCCAAGTACGATCAGGCCCATCGGAGGGGCGGACCAGATCAGCCCGAGCCCCGGCGCTCACGCCAAGGAGCAAGGGCATGGCGGCGCTGAAGGAGAAACCACGGTCCGGACGCTCAGAGCCACCAGCCCACTGAGCACGTAGCTCGCGGGCCGGTAGCAGGGCAAGACCCGCGGGGTTGACGGCCACTGCGTCTGCGTCGCCGGTGGAGGTAAGGCTTTTGCCTGGTGTGGGCGCACCGGAGCGGGCCGGAACCTGCCCAGAGGTAGGCGACAACGGTATGCCCCAGGTGGCGAGAGCAATCGCGAGGAACCGGGAGGAGCGAGGCACCACGTAACGCCAACAGCCCTCGGGAGCGAGCGACTGCCTCGATGGCAGGGCGACGCCGCTCCAGCTCCGCCGGATCCTTGACCGGGAGGAAGCGGGAGGCTTCGCCCTCCCGGGGGACAAGGAGGAAGCGGGTGGGGAGGTGGAAGGTAAGCTCCCCGACCAGACGCTCCCGCTGGATGATCGGCTGACCGGCCACGTTCTTCTCGACGACGCAGTAGGTCCAGGGGTGATCGTAGCCGTCGAGGGCATCGGCATTGCAGAGGAAGGTATTGGTATTGAAGCTCTGGACCGTGGCGGCATCGAAGGAGAGAGGAAGGCGAAATTCCTCGCAGATGATCGGCCTGTCCTGATAGCGCACAGGGATGCCGCCCTTGTCGCCAGCCTTGGGGACGACCTCCACGGAGAGAGTGTCACCCCGGGCGATGTGGCCACCGAGGAGCGTTGCGTCGACGGTAGCGCCGAGGTTGTCGAGGTTAGCGATCCAGAGGTAGCGACCGCCCTGTTCCCGGAATCGTGTCAGCATCCCGCTCTCCCGGAGTGCATCGGGGACATCCCCATGACCGGTGGGGTAGAGATCCACCTCTCCCGAGGAGGTGCGGAAGAGCGAACCGTCGGGGCGAAGCCGGAGCGAGACGTGCTGCTGGAACACGGCGAGAGTTGGATCTTCGAGGCGCGCCCCGAGGGCCTGGCGGATGGGCCCGTCGGTAGCCTCGCTGGTCATCAGCCACAACGGGAACGGGCGCCCATAGCGCCGGGAGAGCGCGTCCTTCTCCGCCAGCCGCAGGTCGAGGAAGGTCTTCCCCGGGAGCGCCTCGACCAGCGCCTTGACGACACTGCCCATACGGGTTGCCATCCCTCCGGCAAGCACTAGCAAGGCAACCTCGCCCCGATTGAGAGCCTGCTGGCCCAACTCCGTGTGGCGCCGGTGCTCCTCGGTGCCCACTGCAGGGATCTCGACGACATCTTCGGGGGCAGGGGGGCTGACCGCGGCGAGGCGGTTGGTGGCGTCCCGGTCGATCCCCTGGCGCTGCTCCTCGGCCCAGCGGAGGAACTGCGTCACGTCAAAGGAACCTCGGGTCAACCGCCATTGAATCTCCTGCGGTAGCGCCTCGATCTCTTGCTGTAGGGAGGACACCCCCCCGGAATAAACCAACGCCGTCCCGGCGTCACCAGCAGACCTCGTGTTACCCCAATAGCTTCAGCCCGACAGCGTCAGTGTGAAGCAGGCCCCCTGCATTGCCCCTCTTCTGGAAGACCGCGCCGACGATCACGCTCCGGGCTACCCGCTTCCTCAAGCATAGCAGACAAACCCTCAAGCCAGGTCAAAGACCAGCACTTCGCCGCCGCCAGGCTGGCCCTCCAACCTGACCCAAGGTTCGTCGGAGAGCGCTGCACCGTCCCCCGCGGTGAGGCGCTGGCCGTTGAGTACTACCTCGCCCCAGGCCACCTGGACCCAGGCGTGGCGTCCCGGACGAATCGGCTGCTCCACTGTGTCGCCCAGGTCCAGCACGGTGGCGTAGAGGTTCATGTCCTGATGGACGGTGATGGAACCGTCGCGGCCCTCGCGGGAGGCCAGCAGTCGCAGCTTGCCCTTCTTATCCGCCTCGGAAAAATGCTTCTGCTCGTAGCCGGGGGTGAGCCCCACACACTCCGGGAGGATCCAGATCTGCAGGAAGTGGACCGGTTTTTGTTGGGAGGCGTTGAACTCGCTGTGGGTCACGCCGGTCCCCGCAGTCATCCGCTGCACATCGCCGGGATGGATGATCGAGCCGTTGCCCATGCTATCGCGGTGCTGCAACCCACCTTCGAGGACGTAGGAGAGGATCTCCATATCCCGGTGGGGGTGTGTGCCAAAACCACGCCCGGGCTGCACCCGGTCCTCGTTGATGACTCGCAGTGTCCGGAAGCCCATGTACTGGGGGTCGTGGTAACTCGCGAAGGAGAAGGTGTGGTACGAATCAAGCCATCCGTGGTTTGTACGTCCTCGCTCGTCTGCGCGCCGTAGTTGAAGCATGGTCGCCTCCCTGAGGCCTCGTCGTGATCCATCGCTTTTCCGGATCCTCATGAGCACCTCATCGTCGAACTTGGGTAGCCACCACCGTACCGGCGGGCCAGCTCCCGGGTGAGCCCTCCCGAAGCATCACAACGTTGCACACACGCAACACTGGGCTCAAGGCGAGGCGTCCTTGCAGCAGCGGAAACCCTGCTCGTAGCCGTAATCCTCCTCCTTGTGGAAGGTTACCGTGGGGCGGCAACGGTTGCGAACTGGCCCCCACCACCCTCCCTTGAGCCCGCTCCGGTTGGGCCGCTCCTCCTTGGGCAGGTAGACCCACTCGTTGACGTTCCCATTCAGATCATAGACTCCTGCCCAGGACACACAGGTGAGCCGCTCGCCGATCCGGTGACGCCCATCCAACCGCTTCATCTCGGTGCTGCAGACTGAGTCTGCCATGCATCGGTCGTAGGTTTTCATTCGTCGGGTATGGTCCGGGCGCTGGTAAGGACGGTCAATGTTGCACTTCGTCTCGTCTCGCATGTACCCATATACATAAGGGAGCATCTCTGGCCCTTCGCAAGCGAAGTTGAACTCGTCCTCGGTGCAGAGCCGCTTGCCCTCCTGCTCGCAGCGCTTCACCGCCTCCGTCCACGGGACCAGCACCCGAGGCAGCTCTCCCAGCTTGTTCGGGTACTCGAAGCGATCCATGCAAAAGCTCATCCTTCTCCGCTCCTTGGCAACGCACCGGGAGGGCGCCGTGTAGCGCAAGCAGCGCTCGCTCACATTTTTGTCCTTCTTGTTCCTTCTGTACTCTGGGTGATGCTCGGCGCAGTCTTGCATCACCGCCGGGCAATAGTCCCCCTCAATGCGTACCATCCCCTCTGGACAGCCGTCGCTTCTCCCAGGCCACGAGACTTGCGCTGAGGCCGAAGCCTTGGGAACAACGATATGCATATCCTCAGCCACGGGGGATGGAGGAGATAGGGACGAGGAGGCGGACAGGAACGAGGACGAGGACGAAGGCAAGGATGAAGACGAGGACGAGGACGAAGACGAGGACGAGGAGGAGCGGTGGCAGGCGGCAAGGATCAGCATCAACCCCACCAAGCGCTTGATGGCTCCCCCTTGGACTGTGGGGGAGAGGTGCTGAGAGGGAGGCAAGATCACCCTAGCTCCAGGCTGATCGGGCAATGATCAGACCCAAGGACATCGGCGTGGATTTGAGCATTCCTAACCTTCGGAACCAGATCGCGACTGACCAGGAAGATATCAATACGCCATCCAATGTTCCGCGAGCGAGCGCCGCCGCGGGCGGACCACCAGGAATAGAGCCCCTTTCTCCCCGGGTTTCGTTCGCGGAATACATCGACCAGACCAGCGGCGAGGTACTTTTGAAAATCCTCTCGCTCTTCATCGGTAAAGCCAGCGGTGCGGCGGTTTTGGTCGGGGTTAGCCAGGTCGATCTCCTGGGGGGCGACGTTAAGATCGCCGACCACGACAAGTTTCTCACCGCGGGCGTGACGCTCCTGGACAATCCGGACGAGATCGGAGGAGAAACGACGCTTGAACGGGAGGCGAACTAGCCCCTCAGAGGCGTTAGGAAAATAGCCTGCGATCAAAGTAAAATCGGGATGGGTACTGACAACCATACGACCCTCAGCGTCGTAGTCTTCGATACCGAGGCCACGAACATGGGAAAAAGGGAGGCCCCTGCGGGAAAACGTGGCAGAGCCCGCATAGCCCTTCTTGATGGTGGCAGGGAACCAGCAAACGTCGTACTTTTGCTCGATCTCCAGGCGTGCAGCGAGATCTACCTGAAGCCACTCGGCGCGGATCTCCTGGAGGTTCACCACGTCCGGGTCCGCCTTCTGAAGCCAGTCGAGAAAGCCCTGCTTGAGCACCGAGCGGAAGCCGTTGACGTTCCAGCTATAGATCTTCATCGTCGGGGTCTGGTAGCACCGTCGGCACGGCTCATGAAAGAAGCCCGCATCTCCGCCCACGATTTTGAGGAGCTTGTCCGCGCCACGATCCCTCTCGCCCGAGAGATGTCGTTCTCGGTACGCGAGATCGTCTACGGGGAGGCCACGGTTCGGCTAGAATACGATAACACGCAACTTCGAGCCGGAGGGACACTCAACGGGCCGACGATGATGACTCTGGCAGACACCGCCCTCTATGCGGCGGTGCTCTCGTGCATCGGGAGAGAGCCATTGGCGGTGACCAGTAACCTATCGATCCACTTCCTGAAACGGCCTGCACCTCGGCCTCTGGTAGCGAGAGCAAAGATCCTCCGACTAGGGAAGAGGCTGGCGGTAGGGACCGTGGAGATCCAGAGCGAGGGTGAGGAAGATCTAGTAGCTCATGCCTCCGGAACCTACGCCCTCCCGGGGGCCCGGTGATATAAGGGCCTCGTGGTCCGCCTCTGTCCGGTGCTCATCCTCGCCGTGCTGTTCTCCAGCCAGGATGTCGTCGCGGAAACGATCACAAAACGGCAGTGTCTGGATGATCACGTCCAGGCGCAGGAAACGCGGCAGGCTGGCAAACTAAGGCTCGCTAGGGAGCACCTGAAGTGTGTACCCACCCATCCTGCCCCGCGCTGGTAAAGACCGACTGCATCCCCTGGCTGGACGAGGTGAAGCGGCAGATCCCTGGGGTCACCGTGGAACTTCACGCGGAAGGGCTTGCCCCCACGGAGGCCCGAGTGATCCTCGACGGTAAGGCAATCTTCCCGGGGAACCTTGTCGAGGTCGATCCGGGAGAGCACAAGGTCCAGGTGGAGGCGGAGGGATACGAGGTATTCCGACGCACCCTGCAGGTCAAGGAGGGCAAGCAAGGACGCGTCATCGCTACACTCCTGCGCAAGGAGGCATCGCCCCCCTCTGCCCCCTCGCGCTCCCGAACGGCTCCCCTAGTGTAGGGGGGCTGGGCCTCGTGGGGCTGGGGGCCTTTGCCTACCTAGGGATCACCGGGAAATCTGAGGAAGAAGGTTTCAAGCGGTGTAAGCCCTTCTGCGATCCGGTGGAGGTGGACGCGGTATCGCGCCGCTATCTGTTCGCCAACGTGAGCTTGGGGGTTGGTGTAGTCGTCCTCGGGGCCGCGGTGTACCTCTGGTTCCCCAAGCCCCCCCAGGCCGCTGCGACCCGCGCGACCCCCTGGATCGGCCCCGGGCTGTCGGGCCTGGGGATGGAGCGCTCTTTCTCAATCCGCACTTCTCCGTGCTCTGAGACGTGCTCCGAGGCGTGCTCCCGCAGTGCCTCCTACAAAGAGTCCTCCTGCCGGGCACAGAGGCTGTGGAGGATCGCTGCACTTGAGCTTGGAGTCTACCTCGGGGAAACATCCCGCAGCAGCTACAACTGAGCAAGCTCACTCTCGGGGGAGGCCGGCCTCCTTGTAGGCGAGCATGCCACCGACCATGTTCATCACCCGCTGGAAGCCCATGGCGGCGAGCGCAGCAGCAGCGCGGCCGGAGCGACCTCCGGAGCGGCAGACCAGCACGAGATCCGCAGAACGATTCCAGGAAGAAGCCTGGTCGGTCACCGTGGCAAGAGGGACCAACTCGGCGCCAGGGATATGCCCCAGCTCTCCAGTGAACTCGGAGGGCTCGCGTACATCCACAATACGGACTTTGCCTAGATATTCGTGTACCTGGGCAGGGGTCACATCGCGGAAACCTTGAGGGGTAGGAGAGGCTTGATCGAAGAGGGACATGGCAGAGGTTCCTCAGAGCCACTGCTGTACCACGAAGCCGGCACAAATTCCTGAGAAGGCAGCAAGGAAAGGGTCATGGGGAACGCAACAAGTCGGGAACAGGCTAGGAACTAGGGCGTTTCAACACGTTTCACAGGGACATCAAGGACAGGGATTTTCCCCCAAAGCAAGGTGGTCCCTGGATTGCAAAGGAGGAGTGGAACGACGCGACAGAAGCAGTGCTTGCTAAGGAGAACTCATGTGGGTGCTAGGTGTGCTCCTCGCGGGGTTGATCGGGATCTCCCTTGGGCTACTAGGGGGTGGGGGCTCTATCCTCACGGTACCAATCCTACTCTACGTCTTCCGGATGGATCCGAAGGCAGCCATCGCCACCAGCCTACTTGTCGTAGGGGTGACAAGCCTGGTAGGCCTGATTTCCCATGCAAGGAGCGGACGGGTTCAGTGGAAGACAGGCCTGTTGTTCGGCGGGGCTAGCATGATCGGAGCATGGGCTGCGGGGACGTTCCTCGCACCAAAGATTCCCGCAGAGGTACTGCTGGTACTGTTCGGAGGGATGATGCTCGTGACCGCCATAGCCATGATGCGAGGCCGCAAGGGAGAGGGTTGTAGCGAGCAGGCCATGAAGGGGAACGGCTCGCTACCCCTGGGGATGATTCTAGCCGAGGGTCTGGTGGTGGGTGCAGTGACCGGCCTGGTCGGCGCTGGAGGTGGCTTCCTGGTGGTTCCCGCCCTCGTGCTCCTCGGAAGGCTACCGATGGGGGTCGCGGTAGGTACATCGCTCTTGGTGATTGGGATGAAATCCTTTGCGGGCTTCGCTGGCTATCTCAGCTCGGTTCCCCTGCGCTGGAGCACTGCGCTCCTGGTTGTGGGCGCAGCCGTGGTGGGCAGCTTCGTCGGGAGCGGCCTGGTGAGCAAGGTCAATCCAGACACCCTCCGGCGCAGTTTTGGATGGTTCATCGTGGCAATGGCAGTGTTCCTCCTGGGACAGGAGGTACCGAAGCTGCTAGGCTATCCAATCTCGTTGGCAACGCACTGGCCCTGGCTCTTGATGGCCATAGCAGTGCCGACTGCCGCTGGCATCTGGAAGGAATACGCCATCCGAACGGTCTGATACTTCCCGCGCTTCCCGCTGGAAGGAAAGGTTTAGGGGGTGAAGCCTGGACGCCACTGTCCGGGTCATCCACGCTGAGGGAAAGTCATGACCCTAAGCGTCTTCGATCTGTTTACCATTGGGATCGGCCCCTCCAGCTCCCATACGGTGGGGCCGATGCGCGCCGCGCGGCGCTTCGTTGAGGCACTTGGCAAAGAAGGGCACAAGGAGGGGACGAGGAGGATTGTCTGCGAGCTATTTGGCTCCCTAGGGCATACGGGCAAGGGTCACGGGAGCGACAAGGCGGTGATGCTGGGGCTGGAGGGAGAAACGCCGGAGGGTGTTGATGTGGACCGAGTACCTGCTCGGGTGGAGGCAATTCTCAAGGCGAAGACGCTACGCCTACTTGGAAGCAAGCCCATCGCCTTTGAGGCAGAGACGGATCTAATTTTCCACCGCCGCCAGTCGCTGCCACTGCACCCTAACGGAATGCGCTTCACAGCGCTGGACGAGGGGGGTAAGACGCTCTTGGAGCGGATCTATTACTCGGTAGGGGGAGGCTTTGTAGTGGGGGAACGAGGGGAGGAGGATCGACCGGCGAGACCAGCGCCTCCCCATCCGTTCCGAAACGGCACGGAGCTACTGGAGCGCTGCCAGGAAACAGGGCTATCGATCAGTACGTTGATGTTGGAGAACGAGGCAACCTTTCGACCAAAGCAGGAGGTCTACGACGAGCTTCTCAGGATCTGGCACGCCATGCAGAACTGTGTGAAACGGGGGTGTGAGCGGGAAGGAATCCTTCCGGGAGGGCTGCGGGTGAAACGACGCGCCGCGAGCCTGTACCGTAAGCTGAAAGGGGATGCAAACCGAAGCCAGGATCCGCTGATGGTGATGGACTGGGTGAACCTGTTTGCACTGGCCGTAAACGAGGAGAATGCAGCGGGCGGCAGGGTAGTGACGGCGCCGACGAACGGTGCAGCGGGGATCCTACCGGCGGTGCTCCACTACTACCGGCGCTTCGTGCCCGGTTCTGACGACGAGGGAACTGTCCGGTTCCTACTGACTGCAGGAGCTATCGGGATACTCTACAAGACCAACGCATCGATCTCCGGGGCGGAGGTAGGATGCCAAGGAGAGGTCGGGGTAGCCTGCTCCATGGCAGCAGGGGCCCTAGCCGAAGTACTGGGTGGGTCACCAGAGCAAGTGGAGAACGCAGCAGAGATCGGCATGGAGCATAACTTGGGGCTCACCTGCGACCCCATTGGGGGGCTGGTGCAAGTACCGTGTATCGAGCGGAATGCGATGGCTAGCGTCAAGGCGATCAACGCAGCAAGGCTAGCGCTTCAGGGCGACGGCAAGCACAAGGTATCCTTGGACAAGGTGATCGCCACCATGCGCCAGACAGGAGCGGACATGAGCAAAAAGTACAAGGAAACCGCCCGAGGAGGTTTGGCGGTCAACGTCATCGAGTGCTAAATCTCGGACTGATCCGCCGCTGGATCTCCGCTTCAAGCTGGCGAGACTGGCCCATCAACCCACGAAACATCGTTTCGTTAAAGACCGGGTTGGGGACGCGACGCCGACGGACATCAAGCCCACGGATGGCAGCCTCCGAGCACCGCTGGAGGAATTTACGGTCTCGCTCTGCCTTGCGGATAAGGGCTGCATGGGCTCGCTCTTGGGCCTCCTCACTCTTGCAAATCAGCAGAGCATCGCACCCGGCCTCGATGGCCAGCACCGCCGCGTCCTCGATCGTATAGTGGGAGGCAATGGCGCCCATCTCCAAGTCGTCGGAGAACAGGACGCCAGTGAACCCGATATCGCGGCGGAGCAAGTCGGTGCAGACCGCTCGGGAGAGGGTGGCCGGATGAACGAGATCCAGGGATTTGACTACGATGTGGGCGCTCATCAAGGCGTCCATGTTGGCCCGAGCGGCAGCAATGAAGGGGAGCAACTCAATCTTCCGGAGCCGTGCCAGCTCGTGATCGATCACCGGCAAGCCGACATGACTATCCACGGAGGTATCGCCATGGCCAGGGAAGTGCTTCCCGCAGCCGAGGACGTAGCGCCCCAGCCCCTGCCAGAAGGCCAGTGCATTGATACAAACATCCTCCGGGGTGCAGCCGAAGGAGCGATCACCGATCACTGGATTCCAGGGGTTGGTATCCACGTCCAGCACTGGAGCGAAGTTCAAGTTGAAGCCAAGGGCAGCAAGCTGTTTGCCAAGGAGCGAGCCAGCCTGGGTGAGCAGATCAGGATCACCGCAGTTGGCCAGCTTGCGCATGGGGGGCAACCGGAGCACCGGGCTGCACAATCGTGAGACACGCCCGCCCTCCTCATCTACACCAAAGAAGGGGGGAAGCTCACGCTGACATGCGTCCATCACCTCAGCACAAATCACCCGGGCATGCTCGGCAGAAGGAAGGTTCCGCTTGAACAGGATGACCCCGCCCCGACGCCCAGCCCGGAGTGCAGCACCGAAACGCGGCGGCAACGTCTCCCCTTCGAACCCTCCGACCAGCAACTGCCCACAAAGAGAGCTCACAGAAAGCTGGAGCGCCATGCAACGGCGCAGCATAGCAGAGCTACCCCCCTGACGAACCGATTCCTACAGAGAGAGCCGCACCCTTCCCCTAGCTGGGCACTTGGATCGATAATCCAAGGCCAACACCGTGAGCCAGCCCACCCCTTACGCCAGCGAGGCGTATCTGCACCAGCTTCTGGCCAAGGCCATCGCAGCCAAAGCGAGCGATATCCACCTCAAGGTCGGCCAACCGCCGGGGGCCCGGGTGCGAGGTGAGATGGTCTACTTTCGTCTAGACAAAATCCTTCCTGCAGATACGGAAGCGACAGCAAGGTTGCTGATCCGTGATCCGCAAGTGGTAGCGCACCTGGATCAATTGCGAGAATACGATACCTCCTACAGTGTGCCGCAGCTGGGGCGCTTCCGAGTCAACATCTATCGTCAACGAGGGACCCTAGCGCTCGTCATGCGAAGCATACCCCACAATATCCCCACCTTGGAGGAACTGGGTTGTCCTGCAGCCTGCCGCTTCCTCGCAGAACGAGAGCGAGGGCTAGTCCTAGTGGTGGGAGCCGCAGGGAACGGAAAGAGCAGCACGCTGGCGGCGATGATCGGCCACCTCAACCGGACCCAACCCCTCCATATTGTCACCGTGGAGGACCCCATCGAGTTCCTCCATACCGATGATCACTCTTCCATCAGCCAGCGGGAGGTAGGGCTGGATACCGGGAGCTTCGCCCAGGCGCTTCGGGCAGCGCTCCGCCAGGATCCAGATGTGATCCAGGTGGGTGAGATCCGGGATGAGGAAACTATGGATATTGCGCTGAAAGCCGCGGAGACAGGGCATCTCGTGCTCTCCACCCTCCATACACCGGACGTTGCCCGAACCATCAACCGTATCCTGTCACTGACTCCCAACGAGGGGCAAACGGATACGCGCGAGCGAGTGGCCGACGCACTTCAGGGAATTGTAGCGCAGCGGCTGCTCCCCCGGAAGGACGGGCAGGGCCTGGTTCTGGCAGCCGAAGTGCTCATCGCCACCGGAACTGCCCGGGAAACCCTCCGCAATCCCCAGGGAAACCCACCCCTCAAGGAGATCATGGAAAAAGGGGTTACCCCCTACGGAATGCAGACCTTCGACATGCACATCAAGCAGCTTGTCCAGCAAGGCCTCGTCGAGCGGGACACTGCCCGCTCCGCTGCTGTGTTTTGACCATGCGCCTCCCAGCTCTGCTGTTGCTGGTTGCCCTCGCCCCCATGCAGTGCACCAAAGAGTATGACCCCTCCCGAGCACGGGAGGAAACCGCCGGTGACGGACTTTGGGCCTTGGCTGAAGACTTCAAAGCCAAAGGCAACCAGGAAGCCTATACAGCTACACTCCGATTTCTGGTGGCTCGTTATCCTTCCAACCGCCGCGCCAGCAAGGCCCGGGAAGAGCTAGTACGACTCGGAGCTTCCCCTTGATCCCCGCCCCGCCAGCAAGGCTTGAGGCCCCCCTGCTCCTGTGCCTACCCGACCTCTCCCTCGCCCCCGAGGAACCCTGGCTCGAGGCCCTCTCTGCCCTCGCCTCAAGGCTCCCTCAGGGTAGCGTCGCAGCTCAAATCCGGCTCCCTGGAGCAACTGGTCGTAGGCTACTCCGCTGGGCAGAGCGCCTGCATCAAGCGCTCCCATCGCTCCCGCTGATCATCAACGACCGCCTCGACGTCGCGGCAGCACTGGGCGCCCGCGCTGTCCATCTAGGTCGAACCAGCGTTGGTGTAGGGGAAGCGCGGGCTTTGCTGGGATCCGATCTCTGGGTTTCTCGCTCCTGTCACGATCTGGCAGAGCTAGAGCAAGCCTCTCGGGAAGGCGCCAACGCTGCGTTGCTCTCGCCCATCTTCTCCTCTCCCGGCAAGGGAGCCCCACTGGGGATGGAAACCCTTCGAGCAGCTTGCGCAGCCTTCCCTTCGCTGCCGATCCTGGCCCTGGGCGGTATCGGACCGGACCACGTTGGGGATTGCCTCGCTGCCGGGGCACGGGGGGTAGCTGCGATCCGGTCGGTGCTCTCCCCGGAACGCTGGCCCGTGTCCTTCCTCAGGGTAGAGGACCGTTGACCCGGGAGAAGGCTCGTTGGAGTACTTGGGTCAGCGGTTCGAGGAGGATGGGTTTGGAGGCGACTCCTTACCCCGCGAGCCCGAAGCGGATGAGCTGCTTGAACCGCTGCACGCAGACCCCGGAGCGGCCTGCGTACATCCTGTAGGTACGGCGGACCGGCAGCTCGAAGGAGAAGCAAGCACCACCTTCTGGAAGGTTATACGCCTGAATAGCCCCCCCGTGCAGCTCAACAATGTGCTTGCAGATCGCGAGCCCAAGACCAGTGCCTGGTTGCTCTAGCTTCGAGAAAGTGCCCCGGGCAAACGGCTGGAAGAGGGTGGACAGGAGCGATAGAGGTAGCCCTGGCCCCTCATCCATGACCGACGCACGTACGCGCCCTTCCCCGTTCATACCAAGCTCGACCCGAATGACGCCTGCAGAGGAGAACTTGATCGCATTGCCGAGGAGGTTGACGAACACCTGGCGTAGCTTGTCTTCGTCGGCCTCCATACGGTGGCACAGAGAAGGGTCTATTTCTACCCATATTTGCAGGTTCTTCTGCCGTGCGTTGATTTGGACCAATTCGACAGCACTATCAACACAGGCAACTAGGTCGATAGGTTTCGTTTGGAGCTGGCGTTGACCCAGCTGTAGATGAGAGAAATCAAGGAACTGGTTGAGGAGGTGCAGGAGACTCTGCCCACCGGCGTGGATGGCCTCGACCATCTCCCGTTGCTCTTGGGGCATTGAGGAAGCGAGGAGTAGGGAAGACATACCGAGGATCCCATTCATGGGGGTGCGGAACTCGTGGCTCACAAAGGCCATGAGTCGGAGTTTCTCCTGGGAGGAAGCTTCCGCCTCCTCCCGTGCAAGGCGAAGGGCCCTGTTGGCTTCCTCAAGCAGACGAGCGCGCTGGCGTAGGTTTACTTGGGACATAACCTGATCTGCCAGGGTCTTGAGAGCTGCACGGGTAGAAGGCGCAAGGCGCCTGGGCCGACGATCAAGGACGCAGAGAGTTCCCAAGGCGAAGCCATCCTCTGTCACCAAGGGAACACCAGCGTAGAAACGGATCTTCGGCTCATCGGTGACCAAAGGGTTATCGAAGAAGCGGATGTCCTGGGAGGCATCCTCAATCTCAAAGATCTCGGTGGGCGTGAGGATAGCGTGAGCGCAGAAGGCAATCTCCCGAGGGCTTCCCTGGCATTCGATACCCACCTTGGCCCGAAAGCATTGGCGTTTCTCATCGACAAGGCTCACCAACGCGATGGGAACCTGACAGAGGTGAGTAGCGAGCTGAACCAGAGCATCCAGGGCTGGGTCCGGTAGAAGATCCAGGAGGCCAGTAGCTCGAAGTGCCTTCAGGCGCCCCTCTTCATCAGGTGGCAATTCGGCGGAAATCACGTCATCAACTCATCTTCGTCTACTCACTTTCCGTAAGTATGGTTGTTCCATACAAATGCAGATCCGAAGCTTCGAGGATCTACAGCGAGCCATTGATGTACCGGAGGCGCTCTGGGTAGCTCTCGCCTGCCCTACGACAGGATTGGCCTGTGACCCACGCTTTCTTAAGTTCCTGGACACGGACGCGAACGGGCGTATACGTGTGGAAGAGTTGAGGGCTGCCGTGCGGTGGACCAGCGCCATGCTGGATGATACGAGAGGGTGTGACGAGGGGAGCAGTGAGCTAGAGCTTGGCTGGCTATCCGAAGAGGCTAAAGCGCTGAAGGAGAGTGCGGCGCTGGTGGCGGAGGTGTTGGGGCTACCAGGGAACAAGATCACGCTAGAGGACGTGAGGCGAAGCCATAAGGAGCTCCGCGCACGGGGCTGCAACGGTGATGGTATCGTAGCGCCGGAGCACATGCCGAGGGAGGAGCTTGCTGCTCTAGCGAGGAAGATTCTAGAGATACTTCCAGGGGTGACCAACCGAGGAGGACAGGTAGGCGTGGATCTAGGAACCCTAGAAGCCTTCCGAGCTGGCAAGGCGAGAGGGATCGCTCGGATGGATGCAAAAGCCGAGGTATTTGTCTGGGGCGAGGAGACGCTAGGCCGAGCGGATCAGCTTGTTGCGCTAGCCCCCAAGCTTGACGAATACTTCCTCCAGTGTCGACTCGTGGCTGCACAGCCGGAAGCAGGACAGCTATTGAGATTGCCAGGGGAGCGGGTTCCAGGGGTGTTGGGAAACCGAGAAGCACTGGACCGAGCGACCTCGGCACTCCCGATCGCGCCGCCGAACGCCTGTGGTGAGCTTCGCTGGAGTGAGCTACTCCG
>JANWXX010000077.1 GCA_025057345.1 Polyangiaceae bacterium
TCTGACCCCGGAGCGCCTCGCCTTGCTCGCCCGCGCACTACTTGAGCACCTCGGTAGCCGTGGATGGTACGAACTCAAAGAGCTGGAGCACGCTGCAGCAGAGGTGCTCAAGCAGCCGCCCGAAGCTCTCCAGGATACCCCTCCGGCGAGCCTCGGTGTTCCTCGAGAAGTGCTCCGCGGTATGGCGGACGCCGTACCCCTGGGCGAGCTGATGCAGATCCTTCAGATGCAGATGCAGACCGGGGTGCTGGAGATCCGCCGCAACCAGGGTGTCAAAGTGAAAATTTTCTTCCGCAATGGGCTCATTGACCTGGTGATCGCCCGGGGAGCCTCCGGGGAATTTCGGGTGGGACGTTACCTCCTCGAAGCAGGACTCATCGAACCTGATGCCCTGGACGAGGCTGTAGAAGCCAGTCAAGCAGCCGGTCGCTTGCTAGGGGATGTCCTCGTCGAACGCGGCCTTATCAGCCAGGAGCAGCTCTCCAACGCCCTGTTGCGCCAATCTAGCGAGTTGATCTATGAGGTGCTCCGCTGGCAGGATGCACGCTACATCTTCTTCCACGAAAAAGGCATTCCTAAAAACCTCGACGCACAGCTTGGCCTCCCCGTAGCCAGCCTGGTGATGGAAGGCTTCCGCCGCGTGGATGAATGGCGCATCCTTGAGGAAAATCTCTCTCCCAGCATGGTCCTACTCCGGGATGAGGTGGCCATTGACCGCCTGGGTCCTGACCGTCTAGGTCGCCTCGAACGCCTCCTACTCGATCAGATCGACGGACAGCGTACTGTCCAACAGATCCTGGAAGCAGCCAATGCCTCCAGCTTCGAGGGGAGCAAGATCCTTTACCAGTTCCTCCAGTCCCGGCTTGTCCGCCGCCGTTCCTCGTGATCATCGAGCGCCTCCTCCCTCCTGTCTCCCCTGCGGACCTCTCTGCCTGCCGCACCCTGGAGTTCACCTCCTTCAGCAGAGTCCACTACGACTTCCTGGAGGAGCTTAGCCGCCCCCATGCGCGCCTGTGGATCGCCCGGGAGGTTCCAGCACACCCCCCGGTAGGCTTTCTTCTGGCGTGGGTTCTAGGTGAAGATCTCGAGATCCTTACGGTGGCAGTGGACCCTATCCGACGCCGCAGGGGAATTGGCACATCGCTGGTGGCAACAGCCACCAGGGAGGCTCGAATGCAACACTGCAAGCGGGTGCTCCTGGAAGTGCGCGCCAGCAATACCGCTGCTCTGGCACTCTACCGCCGAGCCGGTTTCTATGAGGATGGGCGTCGGCGCGGCTATTACAGCAACCCCGTGGAGGATGCCATCTTGATGAGCTGGCAAAGCGAGGAATCATGCGTCTCCTTACCTGGAATTGCTTCGGTACCCCTCAGAGCCTCCTTGATGCTCTGCAGGAGCAGGCCGTCTCGGGTGAACGGTTCCAGGCTCCGGAGGTCCACGCCCGCTGCGCGAATACCGATGTACTCTGCCTCCAGGAACTCTTCTCCAAAGAAGCCCAGCGCCTCTTCGATGACCTCCACAAGACTCATCACCCCGAAGCTCTCCGGGACCACAACGCTCCTCACCTGTGGCCCCCAACCCTTCGCGGGACTGGCCTCGGCCTTCTCTCCCGTCCTCCTCTCCGAGCACCCTGCCTCTGGAATTTTCGTTCAGCATCCGGCCTGGACCGGGTAGTCCGAAAGGGGGCACTCCACGTACGCTTGCAGGTCGGCACGGCGGAGATCGACGTTGTCAATGCCCACTTGCAGGCCGGCTACGACGCTGCAGCCGTAAAGGTGAGAGCTGCTCAGCTCCAAGAGCTTCGTCATCTCGTCGACCAAGTGGGCTCTCCAGAGCGAGATTTGCTCCTCTGCGGGGATCTCAACATTGACGGGCTCCGGCACGCCCGGGAAGGGGTAGAGTACCGCCTGCTCTCTTCTCTGTTCCGAGATTTCCTTGATCTTGGCGCACAAGCTGACGAGGTCACCTTCGATCCGCATCCGGAGGGAAACGAATTGGCCCTGCGCCATGAGCCCAACGGCTGGCCCCAACGTTTGGATTACATCCTGCACCGCCCTGCCGCCAAACGCCCTGTACTTCGGCTCCGTATGCTGGAGCGGGTTCTGGATCGACCGCTGACGAGTTCTCCTCCGACGGGTCATCGGACAGCCTGGGCTTCCGACCATTACGGACTGCTGGCGACCTTCGAAGCGGAAGAACCATAACCAGCGCGACCTCGTCAAGAGCGGTAGTATCCTGGAGTCATCCGTGACACCTATAAGACCGCCATCGGATAGGTACGGGGAAGCGATACCGACGTAATTTCCTCCCTCAGGCACCTCCCTCTCTTAAACTTCCTCATTCCCCATAGTCTTGACCTCGAAACCACGGAGACATTCGGCCAGATTGAGCAGGAAAATCAACACGGAGATCTTCCGCCCAAGATGCGCGAAGCCTGTAACCTGGGGCATCACGCTGCTGGTTGGTCTAGCCGGAACCACAGCCGAAGCCCACCAGGCTGGGCTCTCCCGGGGAATCTACCGAGTCGAACGGCTCCGACTGGTTTCGGAAATGACCTTCCAGAACGGAGAGCTGGCAGCAGCCATCCCGGAGGCCGATGTCAACCGGGATGGAACGCT
Source organism: Polyangiaceae bacterium (assembly GCA_025057345.1). Classification (GTDB taxonomy): domain Bacteria; phylum Myxococcota_A; class Polyangia; order Polyangiales; family Polyangiaceae; genus JANWXX01. The sequence continues at coordinate 2,619 of JANWXX010000077.1, forward strand.
CTCCGAGGAGGAGCTGAGGGCCGCACATCCGCACATCGAATCCCTCTTGGTGAGGCACCTGGAGGTACGAGGCGACGATCGTGCTTGCCCGGGAGCGCTCTCCTCGGCCAGGCTCGTCGAGGGGGATGGGATTGAGGTGCGAACGTACCATGAGTGTGCTGCGGAGCCCCGGTCCTGGACCGTAGAGTTGGGCTACCTGGAGCGGCTCTCCCGGGGACACCGCCAGCTCTCCTCTCTCGAAGCCGGCAAGGATACTTCGGATGCTGTGACCTATGCCGAGAGCAGAGTGCTGCAGTTGACCCCTGGTACTGCACCTGCAGGGAGTGCTCCCACGACGCCCCGAAAAGCCGAGAGAACCACGCCAGGAGCCCTGTTCCTTCTAGGGGTCGAGCATATCCTGACGGGCTACGACCACCTGATCTTCCTGCTAGGGTTGGTGCTTGTCGGGGGGCGCCTTCGCTCCATGGTCGCGGTAGTAACGGCCTTCACTGTGGCCCACTCCCTCACGCTGGCACTCGCAGCTTGGGGCCTATGGTCCCTGGCAGCGCGCCTGGTGGAACCAGCAATTGCCTTGTCCATTGCCTACGTAGGGGTAGAGAATTTTTTCGTTAAGGATGCAGAGGGGCGTTGGCGGATCACCTTTCCCTTCGGATTGATCCACGGCTTTGGTTTTGCTGGAGCGCTCACCGAGATCCAGCTCCCCCAGCAGCAATTGGCTCCGGCATTGTTGCTCTTCAACTTGGGGGTCGAAGTAGGGCAACTCGCAGCCATGGTACCGATGCTAGGGGTTCTTGCCCTACTGCATCGGAGCTCGTGGTTCCTCCGTCATGGGGTCCGGTTGCTCAGTGCAGGGATCGTAGCCGCCGGCCTGATCTGGTTCGTGGTCCGGGTGCGCAGCAGCTAACGCAAGACCGGTGGCTTCCCAGGAGGCAGAGGGTTCGTCTCTCGAGGCTAGGGCGACCGCATTACCCGACAGCTCCGGAAGCACGGCGGAGCAGGGAAGCCCACCAGGGTTCTTCTTCTACGCGCTCATCGCGACCGTCGATGCGTCGCAGCATCCCGGAGGGAGCTACCACCGAGAACACCGGAGAACGCCCGAGGCCAGCGGTGATAGCTGCCATGGTCTGCTCATCCTCTTGGGAGAACGCCAGTGGGCCCAATGGATGACTGTGGGAGATCTCTGCAAGCACCTCACGCCGCTCCCAGATAGCTTCCCAGCGGTCGCGACGGTCCGGCAGCTTTACCGGGCTGGTCGAAGCGTCGAACCAGAGCACCCGCCCCTCCCCGTCGATGAGAAACAGTACCTCAACCTTGCGCATAGGCCCCTCGCTCAGTCATGGCGCGTGATGACGAGCCGATGGGTATTGACCCCCTCCCGGATCACCGAAGGGAGGCTGTCGAGGGTGACCATACGGTCAGCCCCAGCAAGACAGATACCCGCATCGAGTACCTGCAGGGTGAGCGGATGGACCACCGTGATGAAGCGGTGGTTGAGGAAACGATAGCGCACCTCCAGGCGACCAGGGTCAAGGAGTCGTATGGCGATGGGGCGGGCACCAGCAGCCTCCAGAGCAGCCTCGGCCCGATCCGGGGCGTTGTCCAGCGTTGCGGACATTTGTTTCGGCCTGGCCTCCCGAGGCAGCCCCAACATGCGCTGCCACCTCGTTCGCTGCTCCGCCTCCCGCTCATGCCGGGTAAGCCCCGCCCGTTGTGGTTTGGTAAGCACGGGGGAGGGTACAGAAGGTGGCACCGAGATCCGCTCCCGGGGCTGCCCCGGGACGACCACCGGGGAGAGAGCAACAGCGACGGAAGCAGATGCCACTCGGGCCGCCACCCGCATCCGCTCCTGCATGAGCCGCTGAAGGACGACATTGGCCTGGGTAACCCCCATCTCCGCCACCGGAACAAGGTCGCGGAGCACCTCAGCAGGAGCAACCTGCGCGCCAAGCTGTCGGGCACGGCGGTGGAGCACGGCGAAACCATAGGCCAGGCGAAGCGTTGCGGGGACATGCCGAACGGTGGTGAGCGGGCGTAGCTCCTCCAGGGCTTCTCGGGCCTGCCCCTCGGCTTCTCCCTCAAAGTCGACACCGGCGAAGATAATCACGTTGGAACTCCAATGATATGCCTTGCAGGGAGCAAACATCTCCTGCTCCCCGTCGCAGAGCTCTAGCTCCGCCGGCGGGGCTCCCTCTCGAAAGAGGTAGCCGCCATAGTGATGACCCCGGACTACCCGAGCCTGTACCTCGTGGGGGATAGAAGCTGGTTCGACAGGCCAAGCGTTACGGCCCACCACGCGGAAAAGATGCCAACCGTGGGCAGGGCGCTCCTTGAGGCGAAGCAAGCGACCATACCCTTCGATGGTACCTCCACCAAGATAAGGGAAGACAAGGCGTTCTTCCTTGCCGAGAAACTTCCGGTAATCCATGGATGAACCCTTCGAGGCGCACGATTCGATAAGGCGCCGCGGAGCTGAAGGATCGGGGTTGCCATGACCTTCTCGACCCAGTGAGAGGCACCTGCGGTAGGTCCAGCGGTACCTGTACTCTCGATCAGAGTACGTATCACCCGGGGCACCTGGTAAGGGTCGGCGAAGTGGTCGATGGTAATCTCGTGGAAGGGGACACGGAGATGCTGGGAACACTCCCGAATGGAGTGCCCGCGAGAGCCTCCTTCGGCCACATTCAGAATCAAGGCCAGCGCGGCAGGCTTGTAGCCGTAGGTACCAAACACGTTAGCCAGCTCGTATCCACTCTCGCCATCCTCATCACCAACGACAATCACCAGGAGCTGGGCCCCCGCAGGGATGCGTACCCCGGCCTTGTAGAGCGCTCGAATCGCAGCTCCGTGGACTGTGCCTCCCGAAGCGTGGAGCCCAGAGAGCATGTGTTGGACAGCAGCACGGTTGGGAGCCTTGGGGCGGAGGACGATGCCCATGGTATCGAAGCAGGCGATGTGGATACGCTCCAGAGGGAAGCCGACAAGGATGCGGGAGAGCACTTCCTTAGAGGCCTCAATGGCCCCCTGCATCGACCCGGACTTGTCGATAAGGAACATGACATGGACCTCCACCTCGGTGGCAGCCTCGCTGACAGCCTTACGAACCGCATGGTCAGCGGCCTCCTCCAATTTCTCGCGGATCTCCCTATTCTGAACGTTCTTGACGATGTTGAGCGAGCGCTGATCTGTGGCGGAGGCAATGGCTCTATCCCAGCGAGCTTTGATTTCTGGATCCCTGAGCAGGTCGAGCTGCTCCAGTGTAGGCGTGAGGATTCGCAGGTCGCGATCCGAGAGGGATGGCAGCAGCGTGACCATGATTGCAGGAGTAAGGCCGATCTCCGGAGGCAGACGGCCAATGGTCTCCTTGTAGGAGAGCTTCTTCGCCACGATGTACTCACAGATCTCTGCCTCGCTCATGCCGGTCAAGGGCCCATGCTTGATGACGTTCAGCCCCTGAAGGCCCACGGTCCTGTGGCCTCCTTTTGCCTGCGACTGCTTCCAGCCAAGAACCTCAAAGAACGCTTGGGACTGGGGCTTGTAGCCACACTTGCGAGCGATAGCTTTGATAGTTTCCTTGTAACCAGCCTTCACCAGCCCCTGAAGGAGCTTGAAATTCTCCTCCCTCACCGCAAGCCAATGCCGGGCGGCCTTGGGCCAGCGCCCTAGCGGTGGACGCTTCGAGCCCGGGTCACCAAAACCGGCAGCACGGTTGAGGGTGGCAATCCCGGGGCTCTCGAGCAACTCCGCGATACGAAGGATCGCCTTGGGGTTCATCATCTTCGTCGACTTGCTCTCATAAAAGAGCATCATCGCTTCACCCACCTGACGGAAGTCGTCATCATAGAAGGCGACCGCCCCCTTGTCGTCTCGGATCGGCTGCCCTGCATGGGGCTGCACCAGCATCAACGCAGCGCAGGCAACCTTGAGATCCCGCCACTCGGTTTCCTTGAGGGCATAGCTGGCAAAATGGGCCATCAACTTGGTGTTGAGCAGGTAGATGTCGAGCAGGCGGCTGTAGAGTGCTTCGGCGGCCGGGGCGTAGAGCCCGGGTGGGATACGTCCTGGCCCATGGGCACGAGCCTTGGGACTGTTGCGCTTGCGCGGAGCTGGCTTCCAGACGCCATTGACCTCGATACCGGGCCGGTTGTGCCAAAGGTGCGCCGAGGAGGTCAGGACGAGATCAAGGAGCCGCTCCGCAGGGCCGAGCTGAGACTCCGGCAGCAAGGTTGTGGTCGTAGACATGAAACCCCCAAGAAAGAAGGCGCCCGAGTGATGAGAGCCGGATAGGTGGCTGCTCTTGCCCGAGCCTCAGGGCCTGTCCTCCGGGCACCGCGTTACCGCGGCCGCTGGAGTTCAACCAGCTTGCTTGTGGGCTCTCACCGAGGGGCGCCATCGGAGAGACTAGAAAGCCATCTCCATTCTGACAAGGCGATGATGGAAAACAAGCCACGGGAGCGGAGCAAGAGCTGTCAGGATACCCGGGGGCAGCCCGTGGATCCCCTGCGGACTCACCACCCAGGCTGCAACCACATCCAGGGTTCATGGTACGCTGACCTCTACTTGGCTACCCACCGCGATCTCTCTGACACAGACATCTTTGATGAGATCCTCCATCGCCGCCAACGGAGCGAGGATCCCAGGGCTCTCCTGGGCGACCTCTGCGAGCGCTGGCGGAAGCCAGCAGGCGTGGTCATCCGAAGGATCCAAGCAAGCTACCGTATTGAGGCCCCCGACGACGAACCCGAGATCTTCCAGGATGCCGTCCAAAGGCTCATCGAGAAGGGGCTCGACCAGTATCGGGGTATGTCCGAGCAACTCCCAGGGAAGTCCGCGTCTCCCAAAACTTTCTTCCTCCGCATCGTCAAGCACCTTGCAATCGACCGTTACCGTCAGAAGCGTGAGCTGCTTGATACTAGCTCCTGCGAGGAGGATGAGTCGCTCTACACCACCCACGAGCAAGCCATGGCCATGGAGCACAGCCGCCAGCAAGACGCCCGCAAAGACGCACAGGAACTCTATTGGTCTGCTTTCCAGCGCCTTCGGAACGAGCACCCCAACGAGGCTACTGCCTGGGATATCTACCACCACCAGGACGTCGAGGATCACAACGAATGCGCCAGAATACTCTCCATTACCGTAGCCAACTCCTACAAGCGAATCAGCCGAGCTCAGGCCTACTTGAAACGCTACCTCCTGGAACTCCTGGAGGCAGACGATGCATGAGTTGACCACCTCTGACCCGGCACCCTCTCTCCGAATGCAGAGTCGTCTCGCCTCCTCCCGCGCTGAACTGCTTCGTATCACCGAAGCCCTCGCGCGGCGACCCCACCCCGAAGAGCGCGCCATCCTGACTGGCACCCTCCTGGGAACCATCGGCTACCTCCTTCGCCGCCCTTGCCTCCTCACCTCCACCGACCTCCCCCCCACGGATCTCGACCGTATCCTTGCCGATCTTCCCCGTGAAGACCTCCAAGCTTGGCTTGCCAGTGCTTCCGTCACAGAACTCCGGCGTACCCTCCAAAGAGCCGCCGACGCTGCCTTCGAATCTACCCTCGCCGAAGAGGAAACTGAGCAAGAGAGCCTCCGGGAGATAGCCCTTGAGGGGCTTGCCAAGCGGGAACGCCTCGCCTCCATCTTCCACGCGCTCGACCGGTGGCAGCAACTTCATGGCCCCTTGGACGAACGAGCCCGCCGACGCTATGACGCCCTCGCCCTCGAAGCCTCCCGTATCGACGACTCCCTCCGTGCCTCCTCCGTCGCTCTGACCCCCCTCAACGACGAGCGCCGCGCCGAGCGTGATGTCCTCCAAGAAACCTTCCGCGCTTCCTCCTGGTGGTATACTCGCCACGCCGATCGCGATGACCTCGCTGCCCTACCTCTAGGGGCTTCCCCTTCCCTTTTTCCCCTTTCTCCCCGCACCTCGGCGGTCCTGCAGATCCTGAAGGCCCCCCCCTCACGCCACCTCTCCTCCGACGAACTGTGGGCCTCCGAGCTGGGAACTCTTGAGGAACATCAGCGAGCCTGGATCCAACGCCATACCGCCTCCTGCGCTAGCTGCCACCGAGCGCTCCAGGCTTTGAACGAAGGTGAAGAGGCCATCCGAGAGGCCCTCAGGCAGCTCCGACAAGGGGCCACCCCCAGGGATCAGGAAGCACCAAGGCGACGATCCTGGGGAGTGGTCACGTCCGGATCCATCCCCAAGGATCAAGAGGTTCTCTTCGACCACCCACGGTTTCGCGTGCTCGCTTGCCCGATTGCCGAGAACAGTCGAATCCTCATTGAGGAGAAACAGCCAAGGGCCGTGGCTACGGTGCATCCGGTGGGTGGCTTGAAACCTCGCAAAGTTCGTCAGGGGTTCGAGCTAACACTTCCCTCCCACGGCAAGGAGATACCTCGCCTTCGGCTGGTACTAGCCAGTGGGGAGGAGATTGTGGCACCACTGGTCCCCACGTAGTTGGGTACTCAACCCTGGAGCAGCGAAACCAGCTTGTCCCGTTGAGTAACGCCAACGTGCTGAGCTGTCTTCTGACCTCCCTTGAACACCATCACCGTCGGCACGGAGCGGATCCCATACTTGCGAGCCGTCGCACTCGATTCATCGATGTCAACCTTGGCAACCTTGTACGTGCCAACGAACTCATCGGCGAGTTTGTCCACGATGGGCGAAAGCATCTTGCAGGGGCCGCACCAAGTCGCAGTAAAATCGACGAGCACGGGCACCTTCGATTGGAGTACCTCCGTCTCGAAGTTGTCATCGTTGACAAGGATTACATTGGGGCTTGCCATACAGCGTCTCCTGGATAGGGGATGATAGCCCTCCACCTTTGGCACAAACGGCCCCTCTGTCAACGATGCCCAGGGGTCGTGGCTGAAGCAAACCTCCGTTGCCCGTCGGAAGGTTCATGCTGCTGCTTTGGTTCCGCTACCTCGCTGTGCTAGCTGCGGCCCTGGTTTGCCTGGGGGTGTTCCGGCTCGCTGTTCCCTGGGCTCTGCGTCTGCTGGCTTTGGTGCTCTCGGCCGGGCTCTTGCTTCTGGCTACTCGACGTCCCTTCCCCTCGGCCCCCGCTGGAACCCACCTTGGGGCGCTTCTCCTCTTGGGTGCCTCGGTCTTCACCGCCGAGGTGCTCTACATCCATGCCTCCGGGCTCGTAGATCAACGCCAGCCAGCAGCCGTGATCGTCGTCTTTGGCGCCAAGGTCCACGAGGATGGCACCCCCTCGGAGGCTCTGGCCGAGCGGGTGGCCACGGGGGCCAAGCTTTACCACCAGGGGTATGCCCCGACCCTTCTGGTCAGCGGAGGTATCGGGCGCGAGGGCCAGAACGAAGCTGCGGTGATGAAGCGCCTTGCAGTCCAGCAAGGTGTTCCTGCAGAGGCCATCGTGGAGGATCCAGGAGGCATCAGCACAGAAGCTACCCTGCAAGCAACGAGGGCATGGCTGGATACCCACGGAGGCGGAGAGGCGCTGATGGTCAGCCACTACCACCACCTCCCAAGGATCCGGCTGCTGGGCCACTTCCATGGGGTCAAATGCCTCACCGTCCCTGCGGACGAAGGAGATACGCTCCTTGCAGGAACCCCCTTCTACGTCGTCCGGGAGGCAGCAGCACTTGCCTTCTATTTCCTCCGGGGTTGAGCAAGATGCTCAAGCCATCTCGGTGTTGGTCCCAGCCTCAACGGCATCCACCTCGGCGGTGCGCAGGTCGAGGGAACCCCGGTCCGGCGGTTCGTAGGCAGGGCGGCCGATCTGACGGGTACGGAAGCGGGAGGAGAAGAGCCCAAGAACGTAGGAGCGGAAGCAGAAGCCGAAGATGCTTCGCTGGTTCAGCTCCGGATCGATGAGATGGGCAATCTTCCCATGTGCCTCCGGGAGCTTGCTCCAGTGGAGCCCTGCGTTCTCGTGGTGGGCGGCGTGGTAGCCGTTATTAAACGCCAGGAAGTTCCCAAGCCGGGAGACAAAGTTCCGCGAGTGATTGTGCTCCGACCAGGGGTCGCAATGTACATGCTGGATGTAGTTGATGAAGATCATCGACCAGAGGGCGAAGAGCGCCGGCACTGCGAAGACGAAGCCCAAGTACAGGCTCAGCGGCAGCAGGTACCCACACAGCTGGGGCCGAGCATAGTGAGCTAGGGCGACCACGGGGAACATCGCCGCCCAGAGCAGCGTACGGACATCAGCGGTGTAGCGAAGCATGATCCCCTTCTCCTAATGCTGCTGGTTGCCAGTCGCCTCTTTTTCACAGATCCTCCCGACAAACTGGGGATAGGCAGGCATGAGGTCGAGGAGGCATCCATCGGGTCACCTCAGCGTGGACCGGAGCGCGGACTGTTCAGCACTTCCATAGCGCGCTTGAGGCCAGCCTCATGGTAGATGGCCCGAGCCTCCCTGTCCCAGAAGCCAGTGAGCGCGTTGCCAGGCAGAGCCTGCAGCGGTCGGATCTCGATCACCTCCAGACGACGCCAGCCCAGGGCTCTCAGGATGGCGCGGCGCCGAGGCTCCGGCAGATCTGCCATCTCCTGCTCCAGTAGTTCAAGGCGGGCGTTGATCCGGTGGGCGAGCTGGAGATCCCGGTGGAGGCGCTCATTGATCAAGATATCCACCAGATGGCCTAGCAGATCCAACCCCCCCAAGGAGGTCGGAGGAGGAGGTCGTGGAGGCTGAGGGCTGACCACGATGACTCGTTCAATGGTGGCATCCTCAATAGCATAGGAGATCGGCGCATTGTTGACTGCACCGCCATCTACGCAGGGGATGCCGTCAACTTCCTCTGGGATGAACAACCCAGGGAAGGTCGCCGATGCCGTAGCCGCAAGTACCAGGTGATCGCGCCGCTCCGGGTCCAGGTAATCCTCCGGGTGAAAGCGGAGCGGCCATTCGTAGCTGGTTCTAGGCTCTCCGGTGGGGGTATTCTGATCAAGGTGTCCGTTGAGATTGGTTGCTACTAGGGTCACCGGGACATCCTCCCGAGCCTCCTCTGCGCCTTGGAGGATCACCTCCAGACCTCCCCGCAGGAGAGCCTTCACCTTATCGCTCCGAAACAGCCCTTGAACCTTGAGCAGAGACCGCCCTGCCACCGCCGCGAACTCTTGCCATGCAGCCTTGTCAAGCCAGAGCCGAGCAATCTCCTCGGCCGCACGCATAGGCTGCCCGGTGACTAGCCCCGCCCCAAACATCGCCGCGGTCAGTGCGCCAGCGCTGGTGCCGACCACCGCGTGGATCGCTTCTCCCTGTTGGACGAGGGCCGAGACGGCTCCCGCATGAAATGGCCCCTTGGCCACAGCTCCCGAGAGCACCAGCGCCGTGCGCTTCGCCTTGCTCATCTTCAGCACTCTACCTGTTTCCGCCCCACGGGAGGACGTGGGAGAGGCAGCCTAGCGGAGATCTCACCAAGTGAGGACTCTGGTCGTAACCCCAGACGACCGTAGCGACATCCCCGGTCAGGTAGCTGCCTTGGAGCCCAAGATGGTACCTTGGGGCCCCCATGGCGACCTTGGATTTCTGGTTCGACTACTCGTGCCCCTACGCCTACTTGGGGAGCACCCAGATCGAAGCACTGGCGGCACGAACCGGTGCAAGGCTTCGATGGTGCCCGATGCTCTTGGGAGGAGTCTTCCAGGCGAACGGAACGCCTCGGAACTTGTCGAACGTGCTGTCCCCAGCGAAGGCACGGCACAACCTCCTGGATATGCACCGGTGGGCAGAGCTGTTCGGAGTCCCGCTTCGCATGCCGGAAGGACACCCGATGAGAACTGTCGAGGCACTCCGGGCCACGCTCCTTACCGGCACCGATCCAACGGTGATTCACGGTTTTTACCGGGCCTACTGGGTTGAAGGGCGACCCCCCTCCTCCCCGGAAACGCTGCGCTCAGTGCTAGAAGCCGCAGGACACGATGCCGAAGCCATCCTGGAACGGCTAAGCAAATCGGACGTAAAGGAGGATCTCCGGCGGCGTACCGATGAGGCCATCGCGCTAGGGATCTTTGGCGCACCAACCTGCATCGTGAATGGAACCGAGCTGTTTTGGGGCCAAGACCGCTTCCTTTTCGTCGAGCGGGCTTTGCGGCGCTCCTCGTCGAGCCTTACTCGGCCTTGAAGTAGAGGTTGGCCAACCGATACATCTGGCCCGGAGTCAAACCGTTGCGTAGCTCCTCTGAGGGCATGGGCTCCCAAGCACCGGTGCGGCGATCCTTTCGCTCTAGCCCAGGGGCCTTCTTGAACACGGTAGTTCCCCCAGGGCCTGCCTCAATGATCAGGGTGCTCTGGCGCGGATTGCGGACAAAATCGCCGGCAGCATTCAGACAAACCCGAGCGTTACGGTAAAAGCCACGAACACCGCCCGGCTGCTCTCGGAGCACTAGGGCCGTGGTGCGTCGCAGTCCCGCCTCGGAGCCTGCTAGCCGAACCGACAGAGAAGGCTCGAAGTTGTAAGGACGCACCCAGCCGATCACAAACCAGAGGATGACAAGGATTCCACCAAGGAGCGCAAGGAGAGGCCACCAACAGGCGAGCCAGCTCATGCCCGCGACCCGGTACAAGACCGGTACCTGGACAGCCCCTGGAGCGTAGCGAGAGTCCTTCCCGGTGAAGGTCACTCGGAGCGCTGGTTTCCCCAGATCGGAGAGACAATCGTCCGGGCAGCGGGGAGCCTCGGCACAGACTTCCCACTGGAGGGGTCGACCCATCCCCGAGGGCAGGGTCGCCTCCGAGCCCGCTACTGGCTCGCAAGTCGCTTCGATACCACGGCGAGTTGCCTCATCGTTCCGGACCAAGCAGATGACTTCCACTCGGTCTGCATTGACGGAGCCCGAAAGATCAACCCGAGCACAGCGACCCGTCCTGCTTCGGGCCCCGTTCCAGCGCCCTAGATCAATAGGGTTTGGGTTAGGGCGAAGCACCAAGTCAAGCATCCCCTCGACCCGCACGGTAGCATCCGCATGGAGGCTCAACCAAGTGTTCTGGGCCATGGCTCGCACCGGCAAGGTGAGCCCCTTCACCTCCGACGTAGGGACGAAGGTACCGGAAAACTTCCCCCCTCCCCGGTGCTGCATTGGGATGCGCATCGAGCCTACCAGGGCGAAGGCCTCGAAGCTGTCAGAGCGGAAGAATTCCTCGTCCGCAAAGGGCTTGCCCTGAAATAGCATTTGACTCTCCACGATCACTTGATCCCCCACGTTGCACGCAGGTTTAACCGCAACCGTGAGGCTAAAGTCGTATCGAAGAATGACACCGTACTCGACAGAGCCCGGAGCCGACACGAGCGAGAGCGTCCATTGACTCGCCCGATTCGGGTCATTTTCCGAGCGAAATGCCTCGAAATGTCGGCGGATCTTGTCGCATCCAGAAGCGCATCCGTTGTCCCCCTGGCGTGCTGGGATCTCCCCCCGAGGCCCTACCAGCTTCGCGGTGTAATCCGGACCGGGTTCGCTTGATGCGGTGGCTACCAGCATTTCCACCACATACTTCCCTACGTCCAGGGTCCTGCTCTGCCCTGGCGCCAGCTGGCCCACAATCGGCTTGGATCCAAGAGCTCTTGCATAAGCGCGTGTGAATGCCGGAACGACTAGGCGCCCCCCGGCAATGAATTCCACATCTTCGGGACGGCGCACCAGCCGACCTAGAAACCCACGAGCCTTCTGCTGGAAGGCAACGTCGATAGGGTCTGCGGATTCACCGCTCCAGAGACCCAGGGCAAAGGAGTCCAGATCCGGATCGTTGTCGAGGTCAATGATCGCGGGAAGTTCATCCGGGGTGAGACCACGGTCCGTGGGGATCCCGTCCGTAAAGAACAAGAGAACGCGACCATCCCCCTTGGGCACCCCACTGAGAATGCGGCGTGCTTCCTGGAGCGGGCGGCGGAA
>JANWXX010000078.1 GCA_025057345.1 Polyangiaceae bacterium
CCTCCGCTCCCTGGTGCTTCTCGAAACCTCCGCAGACCCAGAGCCAGAGGAAAACCTCCCGCGCTACCGCCTTCTCACCCACATCACTCGGTTGCTGGGCCCTGCGGTGGTGGCGACGCAGGTGCTCCCTATCCTCTTCGGAAAGAGCTTCCTGAACGATCCGAGCCGCGCCCCACAACGGCAGCGTTTCCTAGAAATCTTGAAGGCTAGGCGGGATATCTGGCGTGCGGTTAACGGGGTGATCGACCGGGCGGGTGTCGCCGGCGAGCTACAGCGCATCCACGTACCTACCCTGATTTTGGTGGGCGACGAGGACATGGCTACCACCCTGGCTAAGGCACAGCGTATCCACGAGAGGATCCAAGGGTCCGTGCTAGTGCAGATCCCACGGGCAGGGCACTCCTCCTCCGTGGAAGAACCTGCCGCCGTGACCGCTGCCATCGAGCGCTTTCTAACCGAGCTTGAACCGCATCCCTCCACCCCGGAAGGGTGAGGAGACTCACCTTGGGTTGACCTCAATTTCACGCACGGTATCGTTTACTTCCCTCACACGGATCGATACATCAAGGAAGCGCTGGATCGTTTCTATCTGCGTCCGTGTATGGAGGCTCAGGGGGCCAGTTCGATAAACGCCACCCCGGCCCAGCGCCAACGGCAGGAGCAGCTGATCCGCCAGATGTTCGCCCACCGGAGCACCATGCGCCAGATAACTGCGGGTTTCCTCTACGGCTTCCTCAGCTACCCGCTCAGCCAACTTTCCCTTTTCCCCGAGGGCAACGATCAGCTCGGTGATGTGCTCGTGCTCAATCCCTACCAGCAGTGCATTGCCGGGACCTCGGGAGTTGCGAACCACGAGAGGGCGAAGGGCAGTGGCCTCGATACCAAGGGTACGACCGACGACGGAAAGCTCTCGCTCGGCCACGGCGAAGGGGAGCCCGGCATAGGCTGCCATAGCCCAAGTACATCGATGCTTCCCTCGTTCCTGTAGAAGGAGTGGATGAGGATCGGTCCATGGTTCAACGTGGAAGGTAATCTGGCCACCTCCTGCCGGGTAAAACCCCCAGCTTTGAAGCTCCCCTCGTACCTCAGCGCCCATCCTACGGAGCAACGGAAGAAAGGCCCGTTCCAAGAAATCAAAGGAAGGAGCCATAGGATTGTGGGTGCCACCCTCGATCTGCACCTGGGATGGAACGGAGGCCCGAAGTAGCGCTGGCAGTATCGTCTGAAAAACCAACGTGGCGCTACCAGCCGTGCCGATGGCAAAGCGATGCTCACCGCCCTGAATGGATCCTGGGCGGAAGATCAGTTCCGTGGAGCCCAGCTCGGCCCCCTCGATGGAGGCACTACCGATCCGTGCGGCGGCCTGCACCGCGGTTAGATGCTGACGGAGCAGTCCCGGAGTACGTCGTCGGGCGCGGATAGCCGACAGATGGAAGGATTGACCGGTAACGAGCGCGAGAGATAGGGCAGTTCGGAGGATCTGGCCGCCACCTTCACCGGAGCGTCCATCAAGATGGAGCATGGAACTTACCCCTTCACGCAGACAACCTGACGGAGCGTATGGACAACCTCTACCAGATCTTCCTGGGCCTTCATCACCGCATCGATAGGCTTGTAAGCCATGGGGGTTTCGTCGATTACGTCATCATCCTTGCGGCATTCGATGCCAGCGGTGGCGGCCTTGTGGTCGTCAAGGGTAAAACGCTTCTTGGCTTCTGTCCGGGACATGAGGCGCCCCGCACCATGACTACAGGAGTGAAATGCTTCGGCGTTACCAAGACCACGGACGATGTAGGAACGTGCCCCCATGCTACCAGGGATGATCCCGAGATCTCCCTTGCGGGCACGCACCGCACCCTTGCGGGTCACCAGTACATTTTCCCCATAGTGGTGCTCCCGGCTGATGTAGTTATGGTGGCAGTTGACTGCCTCCAAGCGCGCTTCAAAGGGAGGGAGCAGACCGGTTGCACGAACTGCACCTATCACCGCCTCCATCATCAGTTCCCGGTTGCAGGCGGCAAAATCCTGAGCCCAGCCCACCGCCTCCACATAGTCCTCGAAAAGGGGGGTTCCTTCAGCAAGGTAAGCTAGATCCATGTCCGGGAGGTTGATGTAGTAGCGGCGCATCTCCTCTTTGGCGCGCTCAATAAAGTAGGAGCCAATGCGATTCCCCACCCCGCGCGATCCAGAGTGAAGCATGAACCAGACCCGGTCTTGCTCGTCTAGGCATACTTCAATGAAGTGGTTCCCCGTTCCTAGCGTCCCAAGGTGCTGATAAGACCAGCCTCGGGCTATCCTCGGATGCTTGTCGCAGATCGTCTGGAACCGGGGGGCCAGCTTCTCCCATGCCTCTTGCACGGCTAGGGGCGGGTGCTGCCATGCCCCCCGATCGCCAGGACCACCGTTGTGGGTACGCCCGTGGGGAACTGCCTTTTCGATGGCATCCCGTAGGGGCCTCAGTGAATCTGGCAGTTGGGAGGCTCCCAGACTGGTACGCACCGCGATCATCCCGCAGCCAATGTCGACGCCCACCGCTGCTGGGATCACCGCACCCTTCGTCGGGATCACACTCCCTACCGTCGTCCCGATCCCTTTGTGTACGTCCGGCATCACCGCTATCCACCGGTGAATGAACGGCATCTCCGCTAGGTTTCGGAGTTGCGCTTCGGCATCCTCCTCCATAGCAACCCCATGAGTCCATGCCTTGATGGGAGCCCCCTTGGTGAGGATCACACGGTAGTTCTTCGTCGTCATGGTACCCCCAAGGAACTGCAGCAACCATGCCCTTGGCGCCGCTCTAAGGTCTTCCCTGGGTTTCTCAAGCAAGGAGCTGCGCCAAGTGTATCCTTAATGATTGCGAATGGTTCATAAGGATAAGATTTTTATCCTCTGAGAGGGCGCTCGCCGAAAATGGCAGTGCCGATACGGACCTGGGTGGCCCCCTCGGAGATGGCAACCTCTAGGTCATGGCTCATCCCCATGCTCAGCTCTGGAAGCAGGTCCGTCCCGTAGCGGTCGCGGAGCCGGCGCAGTTGGCGGAAGAAGGGGCGGGCACCCTCGGGATCCTCGGTATGTGGTGGTACCGTCATCAACCCCCGGAGCCGCAGGGAAGGCTGTGCCAGCACCGCTTCCATGACGGCAGCAAGCTGTTCGGGCGAGCACCCGTGCTTCTGGATTTCGCCCCCCACATTCACCTCCAGCAGCACAGGGAGGGGCTCCGGGCGACTTGCGGCACGCTTGCCAAGCTCGACCGCCAGGGAGGGGCTGTCGAGAGTATCCACCGAGGACGCAAAGCGCACTGCTAGTTTGACCTTGTTGGATTGGAGGTGACCAATCAGATGGAAGCGGATTCCCGGAAGATCCTTCAGGATTTCAGCCTTGCTGGCTAGCTCCTGGGGGTAGTTTTCTCCAAATTCCCGCTGGCCGGCAGCGTAAGCTTCTCGGATAGCTTCTGGTGGGTGCCGCTTCGAAACCGCGAGAAGCTGAACGGACCCTTCCGGACGGCCTGCGGCTCGCTCGGCCTGGTGGATACGGTCAAGCACAGCAGCAAGATTGCGGGCGATGAGCATGGGTTCTTGGTTTCTCCTGGCATGTAGCTACGGTGGCGGTGTGAGACGCTTTTCTTCTTCGATGTTGCTTGTCTCACTTATTCTCTACATAGGGGTTTCGCGCGAGGGCGAACCTCACCGCTGTGCCTGGCCAGATCCTCCAGGAGCCTGCTACCGAGGAGTCCTTCGGACAGACCGTTGCCCTCTCGGGAAATCTGGTGGCCATCGGTGTGCCAGATGGACAATGATGGCAGAATAGAGGCCGAGGCGGCGGGTGTCTGCCAGCGACCCAACGCCAACGCGCTCCAGGAGGTGGTGCGGGAGGAGCCGGAGGGATATCCCGAAGGAGGTGGATTGATCCGGAGGCAAAGGAATGGGAATCCTGTGTTCAGGATGGGAGGAACCCTCCAAGCAATTGCACTGTTTGCACGGAGGAGGGGCTATTGCGGTGCCCGCAAAGCCCCTGAAACGTCCAGCGTGAGAGGGGTAATTCTTGACCGAAGTGGTCTGGATCGGCCACGAGGGCCGAGAGGGGAGGAGCCAGAGGGGTGGCAGGGTCCGGGGGAGGGACCGCTGTGGCCGTAGGAGAAGGGGCGCCCGAGCTTAGGGTGCCGGTCAGCTGTCCCCAGAGCTGCGCTGTAGCTCCTTCGATTTGCACCCGACGAAGACGTAGTACGACTCGCTTGACCGCCGAGGAGTAGGAGAAGCTGGCTGCACCGCCCCGTGGAACCCGTTCAAAGACAGCCTCCATGCCGGGGAGCGGAAAAGGGTATGCTAGCTCGGTTCCTGCCTCGGTCTGGAGCTGGCCGCCGACTAGTTTGGCCCCCAGCAAAGGGTGATCCGAGAGAGGACGAAGGGTGCTTCGATCGATTACGTCGAAGCAGCGCATGGTAGAGTCGATGGCGTAGAGGCTGTTTTGAGTCCAAACTTCTAGGAGGCGCCAGATCGGGTCCCGGAGGGGGGTAGCGCGAGTCTCCTCCACCAGCTCGATCTCGATGCCTTGAGGCGTAGGGAAGGGGACCGAAGTCCGCTCGTCACTCATAGGGCCAAGCCTAGTCCAAGAAGGCGCAGGGCAGGAAGGACTCCCACCCTCAGATCGTGAGGGTCTCCTGGTGCTCGCCGAACACGGTGCGGAGCACGTCACTGATCTCCCCTACGGTGGCCTCTGCCTTCACCGCATCAAGAATGGGTGGCATCAGGTTGTCGTGTCCCTGGGCTGCCTTCTCCAGCCGCTCCAGCGCCGCTCGGTGCTTCGCTGCATCTCGCGCTGCTCGGACCGCTCGGAGCCGCTCCACCTGGCTCCGCTCCAGGGAAGGATCCACTCGCATAACCGGTACTGGGCTGCTCTCCCCGGTGAATCCGTTGAGGCCAACGATGATGCGCCTCTTCTCCTCAATGTCGAGCTGGTACTGGTAGGCAGCGGCCTGGATCTCTCGCTGGATGTATCCGGCCTCGATAGCTGCCACCACGCCGCCCAGTTCGTCGATGCGTTTGAGATAGGTCATCGCCTGGGTTTCCAAGCTGGAGGTGAGCGCCTCGACTGCATAGCTACCCGCCAGAGGATCGACGAAATCGGCTAGTCCCGATTCGTAAGCGATAATCTGTTGGGTGCGCAATGCCAGGGTGGCTGACTGCTCTGTGGGGAGCCCAAGGGCTTCGTCGTAGCTGTTGGTATGGAGGGACTGCGTGCCACCAAGCACTGCTGCCAGCGCCTGGATCGTTACCCGGACCACGTTGTTGAGAGGTTGCTGGGCTTGGAGGGTCATCCCTGCGGTTTGTGTATGGAATTTCAGGGCAAGTGCCTTAGGGTTGGTGGCACCGAAGCGCTCTGCAAGAAGACGACACCAAAGACGACGGGCAGCGCGGAACTTGGCGACCTCCTCAATGAGGTTGTTGTGGCTGTTGAAGAAGAAGGAGAGCTGCTGTCCAAAGCGGTTGACATCGAGCCCGGATTCGATGGCGGTTTGCACGTAGGTGAGACCGTTGGCGAGGGTGAACGCAAGTTCTTGGGCCGCGTCGCACCCTGCCTCGCGCATGTGGTAGCCGCTGATGGAGATGGTGTTGAAGGAGGGAACCTCCGTCTCGGCGAAAGCAAAAATATCCCGTATGATGCGGAGGCTGGGGCGCGGGGGGAAAATGTAGGTACCTCGGGCGATGTACTCCTTGAGAATGTCGTTCTGGATGGTACCGCGGAGCTGCTTGCGCTCAACGCCCTGCTCCTCGGCAACGGCGATGTACATGGCCAGCAAGATGCCCGCTGTGGCATTGATAGTCATGGAGGTAGAAACCCTGTCCAGAGGGATCTGGTCCAAGAGACGTCGCATGTCGTGGATGGAGTCAATGGCGACACCCACCTTCCCGACCTCACCCAGCGCCATCGGATGATCGCTGTCACGGCCCATTTGAGTGGGCAAATCAAAGGCTACCGACAGCCCGGTCTGCCCTTTCTCCAGCAGATAGCGGTAGCGACGGTTGGACTCGTCGGCGGTACCAAAGCCGGCATACTGGCGCATGGTCCAGTGGCGGCCCCGGTACATGGTGGGCTGCACGCCCCGGGTGAACGGGGGCTCCCCGGGAAACCCGAGATCCTTCAAGGGGTCGAAGCCAATGGCTTCCAAAGCATCGGGGCCGTAGAGGTCGCCTACATCACGATTGCCTGCATAGTGTCCAGGGGAAGGTCGAGGGCGGGCCTGCCCCTGGGCTCGGGCGAGCACATCGCGCCGCCAGCGGGCGAGTCCTTGGGCGTAAGCATCCGGGGCCTGGGGGGAGGAATCCTGGCTCATAGCCCTCGATTACCACAGCCATCCCGTGGCGGCTCGCCACCTCCTCGCCACCCTCTCTCCCCCTTTGCACCACGGCTATCCCTCCTAGTCTCAGGGAAACGAAGCCATCACCTCATCGGCACAGCCCTGGCTTGGGCACCGGACATGATGTACTTCCTCTGCATGATGGCGGCTATCGTCGCCACGGCCTGTACTGGCGACCCCTTTGTCCTGGTTGCACCTGAGCCCGCTGCCTCGGATGCACCCCTGACTACGAGTGCTCCTCCGCTGATACCAGCTCCATCCCTTTGTGGTGAGGCTCTGTCCGACGCACTGACAGCCGCTTCTTCTGGCATGCTCTGGCCTAGCGAAACCGACGCACCCCTACTGCCTCTGCTGGTCCCAGGAGCAGACCCGGCAGATTGGGGTTTCCTGCGGGAGCTGGTTGGCACTGATCCAAGCACACCCGTCATGCGCCATGATCTCGGGGAACTGGATGCCCTAGGGCTTGAGCACTCCTGGATGACCGTGGAGGAGCGAGCGGAGGCAGCACGCTTCCGTGCGCTAGCAGCAATACTGCGGGAAAACCTGGAAAACCCAGCCATCTATCGAGTAGGCCAAGAGAACGCCCACCTGCTGCTGGTGGGAAGAAGCCGCTGCAGTGAACTGGCCGGTCTGGTAACTTTCGTCGTCGAGACATAAAAAAATCATGGATCACCGGATCTTCCATACAACCGAGCCTTCTCCAGGCAGGTCGATGGATACCTCGTTGCTCTGAGCCTGCACCGAGCCGTTGCCCCAGACCCGAACCCCGGTGGAGGGAAGGGAGGTGGCAGAGGTGATAGCCTGCTGGGGCTCGTCGGTCAGGTTAACGGCGACGAGGTAGGCTTCTTCATCGTTCTCTCGGGAGAAGGCAAAGATATGCTCATTGTCTAGAGGGAGGAGCTTGAGGGTACCGGTACCCCAAATAGCGTGGCCCCGGCGCAGAGCGAGTAGGCCGCGGTAGAAGGTGAGGTTGGAAGAAGGGTCCGCTTGCTGGGAGGCAACGCTGAGCCGGTCTGCATCGGGGCCAAAGGGGAGCCAGGGGGTTCCTGTAGTGAAGCCTTGGCCAGGGCCTGGCTCCCACGGCATTGGGGTGCGGGCAGCATCCCGCAGGTCGACTACCGTGGCCTGCCCCGGCAGGAGACCTAGCTCCTCGCCGTAGTAGATGAACGGCGTGCCCCGGAGGAACATCTGCAGCTCGGCAGCGCGGCGGGTACTCCATGGGTGCTTCTTCACAGCAACGGAGGAGCGAACAACGTCGTGAGAGCCGATGACCAGGGCATCCTGAGAGCCTGGAGGGTAGTTGGTGAGCACCTTGCCAAAGACCTCGTAGAGCCGCCCCGATTTACCGCTCATAAAATCAAAGCCCCACAGGTAGCCGTAGGCAAAGTTGAATGCCATGTGGAACATATCCGAACCATTGCCAAAGTAGGCGCTTGCATCCTCGAAGTTGGTGGACTCAGCCACCAGGACCGTCCCCGGATAACCGTCAACCACCTTGCGCAGGCTGCGGATGTAGTCCTTGGTTTCTGGGAGCAGATCACAGCCCTCCTTGGACTCATGCAGCAGAGCAATCACATCGCAACGGAAGCCGTCGACGCCCCGGTCAAGCCAGAAGCGCGCAATGTCAAGGGTAGCCTCGACCACCTCCGGATTGCGGTAGTTTAGGTCCGGTTGCTCAGCGTAGAATCGGTGGAAATAGTACTGATTACGGACAGTATCGAAGGCCCAGGGCGAAGTGCCAAAGATGGGTTGCTGGAGGCCGCAGGGGTTATCCGGGGGGTTGGGGGTGTCAGACCATACATACCAGTCTGCTTTGGGGTTATCTTTGCTGGAGCGAGACTCCTGGAACCACGGGTGCTGGTCCGAAGTGTGGTTGAGCACTAGGTCGATGACTACGCGAATACCCCGCTTCTTTGCCTCGGTGAGGAACTCATCGAAATCGGCGAGGGTTCCGTAGTCAGGGTTAATGTTCCGGTAGTCGGCGATGTCATAGCCCGAGTCCTTGAAGGGGGTGGGCATGATGGGCATCAGCCAGAGCGCGTCCACACCCAGGCTCTTGAGGTAGTCAAGGCGGGAGGTAGCCCCACGGAAGTCCCCAATCCCATCCCCGTCAGAATCTTGGAAGGAGCGCACATAAAGCTCATAGAAAACCGCATGGCGGTACCAGTCCGGCCCGGATAGTAGACGCTTGGCCTCTGCCTCTCGGTCAATAGCAGGGAGGGGCGGCGGTGAAGATGTCTCCTCTCCCGAGCAGGAAGCTAGCACCAAAGCGACCAGAATCGAAGGCAAGACAGGAAGACGCGGCATGAGGGAACCTCCAGGCAGGGCGAAATGGTAAGGTTTCTGGCGGACCATGGGCCAAAGCACCAACCGCATCATTGACCAGGAGATGGACGCGATCATCTACTATCTTACCGCGTTCGCTCACATCGATGGAAATTACGACCAGCAAGAGAAGTGGTTCATCGAGCAGTTCATCGACAAGCTGGTGAGCTACAGAACAAGACTAGCGCTGCGAGACGAAAGCCCCGAGGTAAGAGAGGCTCAGGTCGCCCGTTGGACTCGCTACTTTCAGCATGTGTTTGCCTCGATTGAGCTGGAGATTGCCTCCCATTTCACCGAGTCGGTGGCAGAGGGAGAGAACTCCCACGAATTCGTTTTCTCTCGGTTGAAGCTCCGGTGTTACGAGCTTTTCCAGCGCTTCTCTCGGGAAGATCAGCAGAAGCTACTCCAGCTCGCCGATGAGCTGATGCAAGCCGACGGTCAAGTCCACCCCAATGAGGCGAAATTCCGTGCCGAGCTCGAAGATTTGCTGGCCTATGGTGAGGAGTTCGAGCTAATCGAAGCAGACGAGGAGGAGCCTGCCACGGTACGCCGTATGCTGGTGGTGCGGGAACCCATCTCGCTGGCACCCAGGGTCGAAAATTACGATATCTTCCAGGCATTTGAGCGGCCGTTTCCTAGAAACCGGCAGGCCTTCGCTGCCCAGTTCGAGCGCGAGCAAGCGATGATCGAGCGCGCTATCTCCATACTTCAAGAGCAGCGTACCCGGGGCAAAGGCAAACTTGCCGGCCTCCAGGATGTCTCAGAGCTAGAGGGGAAGGGCTCTTTTCTGGATGGATACGTCTACGGTCATTGGCCTGACCCGAAGCATCCCCACGAGCTGCTGGTGCTAGGTGACCTCCATGGGTGCTACTCCTGCCTCAAAGCGGCGCTTCTCCAGGCTGACTTCTTTGCCAAGGTGGACGCTCACCATCTCGACCCATCAAAGCCCGCCATGAAGCTGGTGCTTCTAGGCGATTACATCGACCGAGGACTCTATAGCTTCGATGGTGTTCTCCGCACCGTGCTCCAACTGCTGATGCTGGCTCCCCAGCACGTTTATATGCTTCGGGGAAATCACGAATTCTATGTCGAGCTGAGTGGCCGGATCTTCGGAGGCGTCAAGCCCTCGGAGGCCATCGACCATCTCCAAGGGATCGCCGACGAGGAGGTATTCCGAGTCTACAAACAGCTGTTCGAGGCATTGCCCAGTACACTCCTCTTTGGCCGTGCCCTCTTCACCCATGCAGGCATTCCACGGGATGACACCCTGGCAGCCCGCTGGCGAGGCCTCGAATCTCTCAATGATAGTGAGATCCGCTTCCAGATGCTCTGGAGCGATCCGTCGGAAGCCGAGTACATCCCCCTTGATCTTCAAAAAGCCAACGCGCGCTTTCCCTTTGGTAAGCGCCAGTTCAAGAGCTTCCTCGCACGAACCGGCTGCACCCTCATGATCCGAGGTCATGAGCGTATCCCCGAGGGGTTCCGGCGGGTCTATCAGGACCAGGACGCCTCCCTCTATACCCTCTTCTCCGCGGGAGGTGCCACCAATTGCGACCTGCCACCCACCAGCAATTACCGGGAGGTCAGGCCCGTGGCCCTCACCATTCATGCACGGGAGGGAGCCTTTGAGCTTTGCCCCTTCTACATCGATTGGGAACGCTACAATCGCGTTGACCTCAATCAATTTCTGCGTCGCTAGCTTGGATGTAACTCGCGGTGGACGAATCTGTCCTCTCCCCCGCTCCCTAAGCATCAGGAACCCGGAAGATCCGGGAGAACCCTCCGAAGGAAATCGGGGAACCGCCGGGGCTGGAGCCCGGGACCTACGCATGCCAGCAGCGTGTCACCCTCACAAAGGACCTCATCCCCTCGGAGAATGCGGTAGGAAAACCGGACGCTTGCCCCCCTGCGCTCCGAAACCCAGGTTTCGATCACTAGTTCATCATCAAAGCGAGCGGGCTTCCGGTACCGCAGCCTCGCCTCTACCACGGGGAGCTGGAACCCTTCCCAGTGGTCGAAGGTAGCTCCCCGAGCCTTGAACCAGGCAACCCGCCCGACCTCAAAATACCGGAGATAATTCCCATGGTGGACGATCCCCATCAGATCGGTTTCGCAGAAGCGTACCGTCAGGGGCGTGCGCTCCACATCCGCGGGAGCAAGTCGTGGGGGGTTGGCGTTGCTCACAGGAAGTCTCCTGCGGAAGTTGACTGGGAGGAGAGCTTGACCTCCAGCAACGTAGTCGTGATCCCACAGGCATCGGTCGTCGCCGCCAACCTCTTGTCGTAGGGCTTCAGGCCCGTCCCCGTGATCTTCAGGTTGGCTGCTCCATCCGTCCACAGCTCGCAGGAGAGCATCGTTTCCTCGGAAGATAGCGCACAGAAAAGCACCTGGGGGGAAGGGGAGGGAGAGGAAAGCTCAAAGGTTTCTTCTCCATTTCCTCCGTAATGGATGGTCACCTTCAAGTCTTTTGGCAGTCGATCTCCCTTCTCCGCTGAGATCTGCAACCGGAAGGCAGGACGGCTCGTGCAAGGAGGAGGTTCCTCCGTTGACTCACAGCCGGTGGTCAGCAGCAGCCACAAAGCAAGAGCGAGGTGATGCATAGGGAAACAGGACGTCAAGGAGAGTGGGTCACCCAACAAGGTAGGGCGCTATACGATTTTTCTTGTGAACCTACCACGACGACTTGACAGAAGGGCTCTTCTCACCACGTGGTCGTCGTGGAACCCTCCTTGCTTATGAATAGGTTGGCGTTCGTCACCGACATGCACTTCGGGCCCCTAGCATACTTCGAGGGTAAGCTGCGGAAGATGTCCCACGAGGCACCGGTACTGCTTCGAAGGGTCATCGATAGGCTTCGGCAGGATCCCCCGGATCTGCTGGTCAACCTTGGGGATGACATTGAGGACGAAGGGCGGGAGCAGGATCTTGCGCGCTATGGAGCCTGTCAGGAAATCCTCCGGTCTGCAGGGTGTCCCCTGGTCAATGTGGCGGGCAACCACGATACCATCAACCTCGATGGGAGAGATCTCAACAAAATCTGGGGGCGCGAGGGGCCACTCTACTATTCGCTGGAGTTGGGAAACCTCCATCTTGTTGTACTCCACACCGTCGAGCACAAGGACGTGGATATCCGCATCGATGATGAGCAGCTTGCTTGGCTCCGGGAGGATCTGGCTCATACGAGGCGGGACACCGTGGTCCTGATGCACCACAGCGCTTCCGAGCAGGATCTAAGCGATACACGATGGTTCCATACGGCACCGCATCTTGCATTGGTGCAGGAGCGATCGGCACTCCGGTGGATCCTCCGCCAAAGCGGTGTCGTCCGTGCGGTCTTCAACGGTCATCTCCACCGTAACCACCTCGACGTGATTGACGGCATTCCATACATTACTGTTCAGAGTCTGATTGAAAATCTGGAGGATGACGCTCCCGGGCGCCCGGCCGCCTCCTATGCTACCGCTCTGCTTGATGAACGGAGACTGGTGGTGAGGGTTCATGGCAACGATCCGGCGCGCTACCAAATCGAGCGCTCTCCGTGACTACCTTGCTCTGGGGTGGTGAGCTCGCTACCGTGGCATCGTGCATCAACCTAGCTCTTCCTGTTGCTCCTCTCCCTGCAGCATGTGCCCTGTAGGGCTACTTGTGGAAGATCGCGCACTCCCGTGGCGACGTCTTGGCGTCGTCGTCCTGCTGATCTCCACGGCTTGCACTTCTTCCCAGACAGCCAAACCAGCAGTAGATCCAGCAGCTCCACCTCCCTCTCATACCCCGACGGAGATCGGGAATTCAGGTGCGAAAAAGTCTCCCACGCCCGATGTAAAAGCAGAAGTAGGGGCCCTCGACGCAAAGACGGTGAAGAAAAACTTCGAGGAGATTCTCCGGAAAATCGAGGCCTGCCAAGAGACACGCCGCAAGGAGGAAGGACGGCTAGATTTCCTGGCGGGCGACCTGAAGCTTGAGGTCCACATAGGGGAAGATGGGGGAGTGAAATCTGCATTTCTTCCCCTCTCCACAGTAGGTGATCTCAAGCTGGAAGCCTGTGCGCTGGATGCAGCGCGCTCCGTCCGCTGGCCTCGCCCCGAGGGGGGGGTTACCGGCATTGCCAGCAACGAGTTCCACTTGCCCGTGAAGGGTGATCGAGAGGCGACCTCATGGTCTGCCGACAAGGTGAGTTCCACTCTGGCCGGTGCTCCACTTCAGCCTTGCAAAGCAGGGGTCCAAGGCATCATCGAACTGACCCTCTACGTGGATACCGATGGCAAGGTGATCTCCGCCGGAGCGTCTCGACCTGACCCAGAAAAACTCGAAGTTGCCTCCTGCTTGGTGAAGGCAGTCCAGGGGCTCAAATTCCCTTCTCCAGGGAGCTGGCCTGCCAAAGTCACCGTCCCGCTTCGCTGATAGCCTCCCCTTTCCCTCCATCCAGGAGTATCCAGCGCCCCAACACCATAGGTAGATTGCGCAATCCGTGCCCCACCGGAGCCCCCGAGAGCACCGGAACACCGAGTACACCAAGCCGCTCGCCCAACACCTGCTCTGCGGTGACCCCGTCGGGGCCTGGATCGCAATCAGTGAAATCTCCCAAAAGTACCCCGCTCACCTTCGCAAGGTGGCCGCCGGCTTGGAGCGTGGTGAGCATGCGGTCCAGCCGGTAAGGTCGCTCCGTTACATCCTCCAGAAGAAGGATGCATCCTTCTGGAAGCGAGAGACGACCAGCTGCAGCGCAGGCATGGAGCATGGTCAAATTTCCTCCAGCCAGGGGGCCTTCCGCTACACCAGGATGGACCGTCCGCAAGCCTGCCAGGTAGAAGGGGGCGAGAGGGGTTTCGAGAATGGAGAGAACATGACTCCGGGTCCAGGTATCCCCACGCCCCAAGGCAGCGACCATGGGACCATGAATGCTAGCGATCCCAAGGCGTGCAGCCTCAACATGAAGCGCTGTGACGTCACTGAAGCCGACGATCCACCGAGGGTACTCCCTCAGCAGGGACCAATCGATCTCATGAACAATTCGGGAGAGACCGTAGCCCCCTCGGACTGCGATCAGAGCACGCACCGAGGCATCGGCAAGGTACGACGACAACTCCTGCCGCCGGCGCTCGTCGGAGCCAGCAAGGTAGCCATGGCGTTCGAAGATAGAGCGATCGAACCGAAGCCGGTATCGGGAAGCAAGCCAGCCTAGCCCACGCCATGCCAAGGTAGGATCGAAGGGGCTAGAACCGGCAAAGACCGCAACAACGTCCCCAGGGCGCAGGGGAGGAGGAAAGCGCACGGAGGCAAGGTAGCCTGAAGGGTGGCTCGTAGGGTAGCATCGATGCTATGCGAACGACCGAAGCTCTGACCACCCTGGCACGGGTGGCGAATCGAGATGCACTTCCCTTCGCTCGTCGCGTGATCTCCTCAGCGGAAGAATTCCTCGAGAACTCCTGGCGCTCTATGGTCGGTCACGAGATCGAGGAGCGGTTGACCCGGGTTGCCCTAGCATCTTCAGGGCAGGTCGATCCCTTTGGTCTGGATCTCACCTGGGGAAAGTATGCACTCACTGTAGTAGCGTTCCTCCATCGTCGTTATTTCCGTACCCAGACCTATGGCTTGGAGAACGTCCCGGATGGGCGTGTACTGCTGATCTCCAACCACTCGGGTCAGCTACCTATCGATGGAGCCATGATCGGTGCCTCGATGTTCTTTGATCGGGAACCTCCGCGGATCATTCGGAGTATGGTTGAGAAGTGGACCCAGACCTTGCCCTTCGTTTCCGTCCTATTTCAGCGGGTGGGTCAGGTGGTCG
>JANWXX010000079.1 GCA_025057345.1 Polyangiaceae bacterium
TGCCGGCCTTCGGATCCTCCTTCTTCTCCCCTTGGAGCCTCTGCTTGATGCTTTCGGCGGTGATGGGTGGCGGCACGTCTCCCTCGTCCAACAGCGTCCCTGACGCTTTCGCCACCTCGTAGTCGTAGCGCTCTAGGATCTCGGCGTGAGCCTTCTTCAACGCCTCGTAGTCCGCGTAGAGGAGCTTATGCTTCTCAAAGAATCTCTGGGATTCCTTCACCCCTGCATCCACGCTGCCCACCCACTCAGGCCCCAGGGCCTGGAGTTTCGGTGCTACCTCGTCCACAAAAGCCTCCAGCGCGGCCGGATTCGATGTCTTCGTCTGGATGTACAGCGAGAGCGTTGAGGAGCCGGGCAACCGCTCCGATACCCGTCGCATCTCGATCACGCTTTCCTTGCCATCCGGAAGCAGCTCGGCAAAATCAGGCTTCAGCGTCAACCCTGAGGCCCCCCACCCTGCTGGAATCATCGTCAACAGCGCCAGCAACAAGACGGTCCAAGGGCGGCTGGCCTGCATCCGGCCAAGCCACTGAAGAAGCCGGGGAGGAGAAGGGTGCATCATTGGAAACCAGGAGCAAATTTGCCAGAACCATGCCGGGGCATGGCGGCATCCACGCTCGGAACATCAGGCGATGGCTTATTTAGGACAAAGGCGCAAGAAAAGTCAGATTCCCGGCATTTCCTCGCTCCCGCCCCTCTGGCACTCACGCCAGAGGTGACAACGCTGGTCCACTGTGCTCCTAGGTCACAGGTCCGTGGCGCCTCCCAGGAGCACCCCTCGCTCTGCCAGGCTGCCCAACAACGCTGCCGTTCCCTGCAGCAGCGCATCGTCCACCCGAACCCCTCCGTCCTCCGCCCCCCTCAGGATGGCCTCTTGGAGCGTCGCCCCCCCTAGCAGCCGTTCCAGAATCGCTGCCGCCACCGGGGAGAGCTCCAGGTAGCGAAGTGTATGGTTAAGGTCCCGGTAAGCCAAAAGTGCTACTGGGCCTTCCCGCGGCTCGCTCCGGTCTTCTGGCTCCTCGGGCAGCCGGTGGACCGCAAACCGGTAGCGGCGCAGCGCCATAGCCTCCTGGAAAACCACCGGTCGTCCCAATTCCAGCACCGCCACCGCCGAACGCCCTCCGTCCGGTGCAGCTCCCACCTCCATGGCCGTTACCTCGTAGCGCGCCAGATCCAGCGCATAGGGAGGGAGATCCCCGGGCCAGGGTTGCTCTGCCCACCAAGCGAGGAATTCCGAGGGCACATCCCGCAGATAATGAGTTCTTGGTCCACGCTCCCGGTAAAACCTCCGAACTTCCCGCCAGAATCGTTCTCCAAAGCGCGCACAGGTTCGCGGCAAGATCGACGCCACGCACTCGTCCAAAGCCCCGTGGACTAGCCGATGGTAAAATGCCAAGCGAGTCCCTGCCATCGAGGGGGGGATCTCATCCCCCAAGAAGGCATCTGCGAGCGTCTGTTGAAGGACGGCGAGGTCGAGATGAGAACGCGGGGGGTCGGTCATCGCCCGTAGACCGCAAGAGCCCGGTCGTAAGCGGCCTGAAGGGTGCGGACCTCATCCAGCAGATCGTCCAGCGGGGGGATGTGCTGGTCGCGCTCCAAGACGACCGGGAGGGGGCCTGTGCGCTCGATCACCCATGCGAGCAGGGCGATCACCGGGTCGGGAGCGGGAGCACCGTGCGTGTCCACCAGCAGATCTTCGTCCTCCCAGGAGTGGTGCCCGGCTACGTGGAGCTGCACCACTCGCTCCAAAGGAAGCTGCCCGAGGAACTCCAGGGGATCGAAGCCATGATTGCGAGAGTTCACGTATACGTTGTTCACGTCGAGCATCAGCCCAGCACCGCTCTGGGCAAGGATCTCGTTGAGAAAATCGGCTTCGGTCATCTCCGGAGGGGCAGGGTGGGCGTAGTAGGTGATGTTTTCCAGGGCCAGAGGTACATCGAGGCGAGCCTGAGCTTGCCGGGTACGGGCGACGACATGGGCAACCGCCTCCCGGGTGAAGGGCAGCGGGAGCAGCTCATGGAGCCGAACGTGAGGAGTACCGCTCCAGCAGAGGTGCTCGCTGTGGGCACGAGCCCCCACTTGCCGGAGAAAGCGCCGAAGTTCGGCGAAGTAGCCATCGTCCAGGGGATCGGTACCACCGAGGGACATGGAGAGCCCGTGGGTCAGTACAGAGAAACGCTCGCCGATGTGGGCGAGGGCCGCAGGGAAGTAGCCTCCCCGACGCATGTAATTCTCTGGGGAGATCTCCACGAAGGAGAGGCCCGGGTTAGGATGGTCCAGCAGATCTTCGAGGAAGGGCCATCGGAGCCCGAGGCCAATGCCACAGGGAGTCACTTTCTCTTGGCAGCGGCGGCGCAGGTTCTACCCCCGCAGGAGCCGGCTCCTCCCCCCTTCTTGGCTGCCGGTTTCTTCTTCTCCTCCGGCTTAGCGTCAGCCTGGGCAGAGGTGGATTCTCCGGGTGGCTCCTGTTGTTTCGCATCAGCGGGAGATGTCACCTTGGGGTCAGAGGGTTCTGCAACAGGCTTGGCTCCGCAAGAACCATCTCCCTTGGCTCCCCAGGAGCCCTGGCCTTTGTCGTCGGTTTTGGCCCCACAGGAGCCTTGGCCCTTCCCCGCCTCCGGCCCCTGAACCTCCCTGGCCTGGACTGGACTCTTCGGATCAGGAGTGGTGCCGCACCCGAGGAGGGCACTAGTACCAAGGGTCGCGAGGACGGTCAGGATAGAGGACGTGTCGAGACGGTTCATGGAAACTCCTGGAGGGGAGGAAGCTATCCTACCAGGGGCAGAGGCGGCTCGAAACCTTGCGTACCCTGCGAGCGATTTGCGGTAAGAACCCGAGATGCTTGGAAACCAAGCGGATGTCTACGACGGGAAGACAGCGGCGCTGCTGGCCTTCGTTGTGGGCGATGCAACCCGAGGCTGGCATCGGCAGAGCGAGATCGAGCCGAGCTGCGCCGCCCGGTCGAGCACATCCACCGGGCAAGCAACGAACCCGCGATCTTCTGAATCAGCCATCGAGAGGGCGCTCTGGAAGCCGCCCAGGGTGCCACCACCGAAAATTCCCGCGAGGCTATGACCGATGAACCCCTTGCTCCTTGCCTCCGCAACCCAGCTTGCTCGCCAGATCCGCAGCAGCCAGATTTCCTCCGTGGAAGTGGTGGAGGCTCACATCACGCATCTGCTCCGAGTCAACCCGATCATGAACGCGGTGGTTCACGAGCGTTATCAAGAGGCCCGGGCGGAGGCTCAACAAGCGGATGAGCGCCGCCGTCGTGGAGAGCACCTCCCTCCCCTCCACGGAGTCCCTTGCACCATCAAGGAATGCTTCTCCTTGACGGGCATGCCCCACTCCTCCGGGCTGATGGCCCGCAAGCACCTACGCGCCACGAGGGATGCCCCCGCGGTGGCACGGCTCCGAGCAGCAGGAGCCATCCCGTTGGGGGTCAGCAATGTCTCCGAGCTTTGCATGTGGATGGAGAGCAACAACCGGGTCTACGGTCGATCTCGTAACCCCTATGACCCCAGCCGCATCGTGGGGGGAAGCTCTGGTGGCGAGGGCGCTGCGGTGGGCTCCGGAGCCTCGCCCTTTGGACTGGGCTCGGACGTCGGCGGCTCCATCCGTATGCCGGCATTCTTCAACGGTGTCTTTGGCCATAAACCCAGCCCTGGCATCGTCCCCTCCTCCGGGCAGCATCCTGTTCCCCACGGACGCATCTGGCGATATGCAGTCGCCGGACCTCTCTGCCGCCGCGCTGAGGATCTCCCTCTGCTGCTCCGGGTTCTGGGGGGCCCGGATGACTCCGATCCCTCCTTCGACCCCCCGCTGGAACTCTGCGATCCTGATCAGGTTCGAATCCAGGATCTCCAAGTTTTGGACGTAGCGCCCCTCTCCTTCCCCGGGGTCACCGACGATCTCCTGGAAGCCCAAGAGCGTGCAGCCGAGGTACTGGCCCGCGCAGGGGCCCGAGTGAGGAAGGCACACTTCCCTGAGCTCAACGATGCGCTAAGGATTTGGTCTTCCATGCTCGCCATTGAGGAAGGCCCGTCCTTTGCGGAGCACCTTGGAGAAGGGAAGGCGATCCGGGTGGGCGTGGAGCTAGGCCGGTGGTTGCTCGGGCGCTCTCCGTACACGCTACCGGCGCTGGCGCTGGTGGGGCTGGAGAAGGTGACCAAGAGCTCTCCAGAGAGGCTGGCCCACTACGCGGAGAAGGGAAGACGCCTGCGTGGCCAACTCGAAGACGCCCTCGGAGAGCATGGCGTACTGCTCTTCCCTCCTCATACGCGCCCGGCCCCCCGTCATGGTCTACCCCTGTTGCTACCGATACAGTGGGTATATACGGCCATCTTCAACGTACTGGAATTTGCCGTGACCCAGGTACCCCTAGGGTTGAATGCCCAAGGGTTGCCTCTTGGGGTACAGGTAGCATCTCGTTGGGGGAACGATCACTTGACCCTGGCAGTAGCACGCGAACTGGAGCGCTCGCTAGGGGGCTGGGTTCCGCCACCGTTGCTGAGCTGAAGGGTCCAGAAAGGTAGGAGGCCCGCATAGCGGGCCTCCATGGCAGGGGCGCGGGCTCTCACCTCGCCCCTTCACCCATCCGAGCTCACCAGATTCCCTTGGGGGTATGGCCTTCGGAGAGCCCGTAGGCGTAGCCGGCTTGCCACATGAAATCGGGGATGGACTTGTAACGCTTGAGTTCGATGCACACCGGGATGCTACCGCAGTCGGAGCCGCCGATCAGGATCGGATTCCCGTTGCTATCGAGTTTGAGCAGAACTTCGCCGGTGAGTGGGTCGCGGCCATTGTTTGCGAAGGCCTTTTCGGTCAGCTCGTTGGCACGCTCGAGCACCCGTGCACCGATGCCCTTGTCGACAAGACGACCGTTGACGGTTTCTTTGCCATAGCTGCGAGCAACGTAGATGAGGCCGGTGAAGGGGTCACGCCACTGGACTTTGGCTCCGAGGATATCCGGCAGGTCGTAGCCGCGGAAGATCCGCAGCATGTCGAACCAGTCGGTACGGCTGTTCTCAGGGAGGTAGAGGTAGGTCCAGGCGATGATGTACTTTTGGACCTCCCAGCCGAGCTCCGGATCAACGACGAGAGATGCAGCAGGAACATTGTTGGCGAAGCCGTTGGAGTTCCCAGCAATGGTCTGGCACACTTGGGAACCGTTGATGGTCCAGCAGGCTTTGGGGCCAGCAGCGGGCCACCAGCTAATCCAGGCCATCGGCTGCTTCGGGAAAGCAGAGACGCCATCTTCACCGATGACGCACTGACTGTTCGCCTTCTCGCAAGCCTTGAGGTTAGCCTCGGCCTTGTCGACAGCATCGGTATCGGTGGTGTAGTTGGGGAACTGGTTCTTGGCACCGGCAACTCGCGGCCCGAGGGCAGCTTTGTCATCGGCAAGCGCCGCACCGATGAGGCGACGGAAGCCATCAGGGAACACATCGGCAACGGAAGCAGCACGGTAGCGAGCATCCACGAAGTCGTTGCGGGACGAGCTAATGAAGTTATCCTGCGACTCGGTCAGAGCCATTGCGACATTGATCTTGTCGTAGTAGCTGCCTACGGAGAGCTGGTAGCTGCTGGCGTAATCTCCCTTGGTTCGATCGAGACTATTGTTGACTGGCCGTCCACCGAAGCCCATGAAGGTGAAGCCGTTCTGCTTGTAGCCCGTGCTTCCATTAGGGATGGTGATGTGAGGAACGGAGCCAAGGGGAGTGAGGAAAGCGTCATCGCTAGCCATCAAGAGCTCAGAATCATCGGGCTGCTGGAGCAGGTAGTGCTCACCATCCTGAGGGCGAGAGAGCTGCCGGGCAAAGTGATCCATCGCCATAGAAGCAGCGATGGCATTCTCTGCATAGGTAGAGGCCATGAGGCTCTTCCACTGACCGCTGAAGCCGAGCATCTCGTAGAGGTTGCTGAAGAGACCAAGTCCCTTGACGGCACGCATCACCTTCTCGGTATAGCGACCGAAGCTTCGGCTGATGGCCGGGCGGATGGCAAAGGTGGTGCGGTTGCGCCGATAGTTATCGAAGATATGCCGGTTCTCCTGGGAGCCGAGGAGGAACATGAATAGCTCATACTGATCAGCCCCCTGGTCATGGCGGTAAACCGAGACGTTTCCGGTATCAGCCCATCCATCGCTAGCGAACGGATAAGGGAAGCGGAGACGACCTTGAGGGTCCGCGGCCGGGGGATTGTCACCCTGAATGGCGTTGATATCTACCTCTGAGAAGACGGGGCGGAGATCGCTCCAGTTTACATAGTCTACTGGCTGCTGCCGGCAGCGGGTGTACTTGCCGTCCACGGCAACTACTCGGGCATCCAAGACAGGGTGGAAGGCACCGTCGATGGCGTCGTTCCAGTCAGAGGGGCGGTAGCTGTTCGGATCGACCTCGACGCAGGTATCCGGCCGGATCAGGTTGTACTTTGCCTGGTAGCGGGAGTAATGCTCGCTGCCGGTCTTGAGGCCCAAGATGCCCCCAAAGCCATCCATGCGGTCGGCGTAGTCGGAGATGATCCCGCTGGCGTCCTTGATCTGCTGGTCGTTCTGAGCGAGGAGGGCTTTGGAGGGGCGGCTCTTGGGGTTTTGTGGATCGGTGCCGAGCATCTCCTCGACTTTGTTGGCAATCCCGTCTTTGTCATCGTCGAGAACCCAACCTGCATTCACATCGTTCCCGGGAATGCTTTTATCTCCACTGAACACGCTGGTGCTCTCACCGTAGAACATCCGAACGGCGGCGAAGTCGTAAGCGCCCAGATTCATCATGTCGACGCTAAGATCGCCGGCGTAATCCATGACGGACGACTGTTGCCACATCCAGATGAGCCCGTCGGTTTCCTCCTGGGTGACGGGGTCGAAGTAGCGGGGACCGACGCAATTCCTCGCGCCTTCTTCGTTCTGAGCCTGGGTGCAGGGGGCGGAGACGGTGCCGTTGCGGGTGCGGAGCTGCCAGTACTGGGGACGGAAGCTGATGCCGTCGTAGGAGCTGAGGAAGTTGTGGCGCAAACTGAAGGAGTGCCCCATTTCGTGGAGAATGACGTTGTACTGGAGACGCCGAGCGAAGTAGCGCCGCATGCGCTCCGCGCGCATTTGGGGGCTTTCTCCGTCGAGGAGAGGGAATTTGTCGAAGAGGGCCTTGGCCATCCCGACCATACCGGAGAACTCGGGCATGGCCTCGATGATGCAAGCACCACGGGCAGCCAGGGCCTGCTGGCGGGCCTCCTGGATGCGAGAGATAACCATCTGGTTACCCATGCGCAGCGGCGAAGCCATATCGGTCACCAGGGCCGGATCGGCTTGGGCTAGGTTGTCCGGGTTGAGCCCGGTGGCCTCCAGCGCTGGTTTGTTGATGAGCTGCGCCTCGAACTCGGTCCCTCGTGCCCGCTCCATGCGCCCCTGGATGAGGGCTGCGTTGGAGGAATCCTTAATGCTGCTAGTTGCCTTGACATCGCGAACCATCGAATTGTGCTGCTTGAGCGACACGCCGGTCTTCGCCAGGAAGGAGGCATTCTTGCCCTGAAGATGGGACTCAAAGCCTTCTGCAATTGTGTCAGGATCAAGGCCGTTGGCGAGGGCAGCGATACGCTGGACGGCCTCCTCTTTGGAGATGGCCCCACCCAAGCGGCTTCCTCCAGCAATCCCCTCGTTGGCCAGCACCCAATCCTGAATGAATTTGCCGTCGGTGATGTCCTTGGTGGAGATCTCCCCGTTGATGTAACGCACGATGTCGATAGCCCCCTGAGAGGCCATATCGGTTACATGGTTCCAGATATTGATGCTGGACGCGATGGTTTCGCCCGTAGTTGGGTCGGTGGCATCCACCATGATGCCCCAGGCGCTGGGCGTCTGCGGGGTGTTGATGGTGTTGACGGCATTGAAGCGCAAATCACCCAAGCGGACCCGCTTCTCCTGGCCAGGTTTGAAGGGGGCGTGGCACTCGGGATGATCGCTGTCGATCACCGGGTTATGACAGAGGATCACCGCCGGGGCCTGCTTGGAGATGGAGATCACGCCAGGGTCGGTGATCCCCATGGCTGCAGCTTTCTGGTCCGCGAAGGCATCGCAACTGTTATCCACCCAGGACTTACCGCCGGTCTTCACCGCATTAGCACGGCGGCACAGGAGCACCTCGCGGGTGAGCCGCATAGCGTCTTCCTGGTCATCCATCTGACCATGCCACATGGGGAACTTGGCCTCGCACTCTCCCGCATTGCCGGTCTTCTTGCACTCAACCAACCGCGCGGTGGTGCGTGCCGCCCGCATGGCCACGTCCCACTCGGAGGTTGCCCAGTCCGTCGGTTCAAAGAGGCCAAACTGCGGGTCGCCGTTGGCCGAGTCGAACACCTTACTATCCCCAGGGCTCTTCTGGAACACGTCCGTCGGGCCGTCGTGGTAGTACCAGACGATGGGGCGATCCTGCCGAGCGCGGAAGGGCAAGGTGCACTTCTTGGCATAAACGTCGCATCGCGAACCGGATAGCCCTGTTGCTTGCGCCACCTCCTCGCAGGCGTCGATGGTCCCATTGCCGTCGCTGTCGACCTTCGAGGGACCTTCCGTTTCCGGGGTGCCGCAGACGACCGGGCTGCCGTCAGCCCGGTAGTAGTGGCTCTTCTGCCAGATGTTGTACCGCTCGATGAAGCGGTGGGTTTTCTGGTCAACAACCCCATAGGGCCGGGTGTAGCCGTTGCGACCGCTGAAGTTCAACGTGAAGGCGCCAAAGGCCTGGAAACGAACGCCATCCCAGTCTTGCGCCTCGTAGTCGGTATCGACCACCTTGCGGAAGGATAGCCGGAGTTTCAACTCGTGGGGGTTGCAGTTGCCAGTGGGCGCGGTGCCGCCTGCAAAGTCGGCGTCCAGCATGCAAGCCGGGAACGAGGAGAGGCCGAAGAGGCTCGCCATGTAGGGCGAGAATGTCACCTTCCTGGGAGTGGCATACACCTTCTGGGTCACGTCGAAGTAACCCTCATCAAACACCGGAGCATCCGGGCTCGTCGGGTCATTGACGTAGTACTGCATCGGCTCGTACTGCACGCCGCCGTACACCCCGATCATGGAGAGCGTGTCGACCTCGTAGGCATTGGTCACCAGATTCCTCGACCAGTCGACGCGGAAGTACTCTCGCTCGTACCACGGCCGGTCGAACATGTTCTCCTCGACCACGTTCTGCTCCTCACCCGTGATCGGGTTGTATGCTCGTCGGATATCAAAGTGGGATTGAATAGGGAAGGAGGCCACCACTTGGCCCTCTTTCCCCTTCTCCGTCCCCATCTTGCCGTCCGTATCTGTCACCCGCTCGTAGGTCATGCGGGCAATCAGCATTGTTTCCGTGATCTCCCATTTGATACGAGAGACCGGCATTGCGTACGTGCTTGTGAACAAGCCATCCTGCTGCGCGCCGAACCCAGTATCCACCACCGTGCCCCGGTACCAGAATTCCGGGTCGTCCTCGGTAGACAGCAGGTTCTCGCCCACGAAGAAGCTCTTCTTCAGCGCGTTGGGTTGCACACGGCTGATCGGTTCGCGCTCCTGCGCACATCCAAAGGTGGCCAGCATAAGCGCCACTCCCAACCCAAGACGGCTCATCCAACGTAGCATTTCCGACCTCCTCAAAGAGAACTTTCGCCCCCCCTCTTTCGAGCAAGGGGCCCACCTAGCACGGACCGATTAAGCAAGAACCAAACCAAAGTGAATCGGGTGATTTTCCCTGGTTTTTCCCTCGCTCCTCTCCCCCATGTTAGTCCCCTAACCCCCGCTCACTTCTCCCTTGCCTCAGGCAATCCCAACCTCAATTCCACTGCCCGCGCTTGCCCCTCTCTCCCCTCTGCCCTCGCCAACAAGGCCTGACCGTCAGCCTGCGCACGGAGCGCTCCAGGGCTCGTTCGGGCCAGTGTGGTTCTTGTCAAAAAGACGGACACGCTGGAATTGCCCCAGAAACGTGCTGTACCTCCTCCGGGTAGCAAACCACCCGCCCCAGCCCATCCGGAGGTAAGAACGCCCCAAGTTGCCTCCCCCAGCGAGCGGAGTCGATCCAGAGCGTCTTCCGGGCGCTCGACATGGAGAGCTACCCAGGCGAAGGCAAGCTGTTCAGCCACCGTGAGAAGCTGCTCCCGTTGGCGCACCAAGAATGCCTTGCCGTGGCGTTCGAGAGAAGTCATGGCGGTCACCCGCCGGGGGAGCCCCTGGATCTGTCGTCCGAGTTCCTGCTGAATAGCCGAGAGAATTCGAGGATCGGTAGCGATCACCAGCGGCAAAGCATCCTCTTCCAATTCAGCCACAGCGAGGAGATCCGCCGCTACCAGCGGCGCTCGGGCGGAACTATCCGCCAGGGCGAGTACCTCCGGCGGTCCCCCCAGGCCATCGACCTGGACATAACCGAAGACAAGGCGTTTGGCGCAAGCTGCGTAGAGCCCGCCATCCCCTGCGATCACATCCACCCGGGGGATGGTTTCCGTCCCATAAGCTAGGGCTCCGACCGCCTGGGCCCCGCCCACTTGTACCAGGGCCGTCACGCCGATCAGATGAGCTGCTGCTAGCGTTAGATCGTTGGGCTCCGCGGCGGCTAGCAGCAGATCGGGAACACCTGCTGCCCGCGCAGGAACTCCCGCACGAAGCACCCCAAGTGCAGCCCCCACCTTGCCAGGAGGCGCCAGGATAGCTGCACGTCGCACTGGACGCAGACGCTGACCAAGCAGGACACCTCCGTCCTCATAGCGAAGCTCGGGCTCTCGTTGACGTTGAGCGAAGCGTTGGAGCCGCCCAACAACCCCCTTCAGCTCCTGGACCACCTCTCTCGGCAATCTTCGAAGCGCCCCCTCCCCGTCAAAATACCGATCCAGGAGCCGTGTGGGTGCGCGTCCTTCCATCCTCTCCGCATAGCGGCGTACCATCAGGTCTCCCCCGTGGCGCACATCTCCGAGGATCTGTCTTACCGCTGGCTCGACGGACTCCAAGAGCGTCATCCCCCGCTCTTGGAGCCCAAGGAGCGCCTCGTCAAAGCTGGTGGTACCTTGCTCCAAAACGGTCAGCAAGCCCCGGGCCACAGCACTCATCTCTTCTGGTAGCATAGACTCTTTCCGGATAGCATCACACGGCTACACTCTCTCAAGACCCATGCTCCGCTCCCTGCTGATCAAGGTGCCGACGCTGCTCCTTGCAGGCATAGCGCTCTGGTGGTTCCCTGGTGTCGGGGGGCTCGCCCTCGCAGCCTGGATCCTAGGGAGCGGGGTTACCCTCCTCCTCGCCTTGGTGCTCCACCCGAACGCTTCCTTCTGGGTCACCACCCGATCCCGGGCTCGCGGGCCCTCCCGTGCGATCGCCCTTTCTTTCGACGACGGACCGGATCCGATGTTCACTCCACTTCTTCTTGATCTCCTAGCTGAGCATCGAGTGAAGGCGGCTTTTTTCCTGGTGGGTGAGCGCGTGGAAAAGTACCCTGACTTGGTGGTGCGTATCCACCAGGAAGGCCACCTCGTGGCTAACCACAGCCACTGCCACCAACCCAGCTTCCCCTTCCTCCTCACCGGAGCCGCAGGGCAGGAGATCGACGCATGCAACGAGGCTATCTCTCGGGTGATCGGGGTGAGGCCACGCCTCTTTCGAGCCCCCCTGGGCTTCAAAAACCCGGCTCTGGGAGATGCGCTCCGACAACGTGGCATGGTAGCTGTAGGCTGGCAGGCCCGAGGTTACGATGCCTTCGAGCAGCGTGCTGAAACCATTGCCCGGAGGATCCTTGCACAGGTCCGTCCCGGAGGTGTGGTGCTGCTTCACGATGGGGCAGGGCTGGGGGGTACCCTTGATCGCCGCCCTACCCTGGAGGCGCTCCCCCAAATCATCCACGAGGTGAGAGCACGGGGTCTGGACCTGATACGCCTCGATACGCTCCTGGGGGAAGAACCCTACCAATCCTCCGCTCCCTAAGCCCCCTCGTGAACACGCAGGAGGCACACGACAGTGGATCGTCAGCGAAAAGTCTTCTGGTAAGCAGGGCGGTCGGCCATGCGGCGGTCCCAGGCAGCAAGGCTTGGGTAGGGGGAGAGATCGATGTTGAGCATGGGGGCGACACTGGTTGTAGCGGCTACGGAGATATCTGCGATGGTGAAACTAGTGCCAGCGAGCCAAGGGGTGTGGGACAGCTTTCCTTCGAGAACTCCAAAGCAGCGAGCAAGCTCAGCGCGAGCGTTCTCCACCAGCGCTGGAATGCGCTTCTCCTCCGGGAGGCGGATCGTGTGAGCGAAGATGTGAGCAACAGCAGGACCGAGATGGGCAGCGTTAAGGAAGAGCCAGCAGGCGATATCGGCGCGCTCTCGAGGCCGCTCACCCCCGAGGCGATACTCAGGGAAGCGATCTGCTAGATACTGGAGGATTGCGTTGGACTCCCATAGGATGAAATCCTGGTCGACGAGGCAAGGCACCCGTCCGTTGGGGTTCAACGCAAGGTACTCCGGCGTGCGGTGCTCGCCCCGGGTCAGATCAACGGGAACAAACTCGTGGGGAGCATTCACCTCATGGAGCATAAACAGCACCCGGCGCGTGTTGGGGGAGAAGGGAAAACCGTAGAGTTTCATCGGCAAACTTTGCCAGCACTACACTGGGGGAGGAAGGGCCATCAGCGGGTCACATAGCCGTGGGATCCTACGATGCCCCGGGAGGCGAAGAAGCGCCGAACAGCCTCAACATGGAGGGGGAAGGCAAAGATTTCGTCGAGGCCCTCCGGGCCGAAGACAAGCCCCCGTTCGGAGGTTTCGCTGGAAGCTTCGAAGGGCGGCATCGACGAAGCCTCAATGGGCCGAGCTAGGGAGAACAGTAGAACTCGGTTCGGGCGGGGCTCCGTGGAGGTATACCAGAAGGGCTCAAGACCTGCTGGATCCACCACCACCCCGGCTTCTTCCAGAATCTCACGAGCACCTCCCTGCTGCCAGGTTTCGTGTGCCTCCAGAAAGCCGCCCACCAGAGAGATCTTGCCCTTTTTTGGCTCGATGGCCCGACGCACCACCAGCAACCCCACCCGCCCATCCTCCATCACCGGCTGGAGCACCACCGAAACCGGGATCGGGTTGGACCACACTGTTGCGCCACACCCTTTGCACGTCCGTGGATACACCAGCGGCTCCTCGTAACGCAGTCCACAGAAGGAACAGTAGGTATCTTTGATGTTGGGCATATTTGGTTTCCCCCGCTGTCGGTAAGTATCAGCCTTATCTTCAGGGATTCGCAAGCAGCTTTGCTCGCAGGGCCACGATATGTGCAGCTCCTGTACCGCAGCAGCCTCCCACGATCGTTGCCCCTGCCTCAACCCAACGCACTGCCAGGGCTGCGTAGCGCGCCGGTCCATCGGGAACTTCCCCCCAGCCGATCCCTTCGCTTGGATCCCCAGCGTTGGCGTACACTCCGAAAGGTACACCGACTTCCGCTAGCGTCTCCACGAAGGGCAGTATCTTGCTCGCTGCGGTGCAGTTGATCAGCACGGCGCTCGCCCCGCGCTCTACTGCCCCCCGAGCACCCTGGCGGACCTGCATGTT
This sequence comes from Polyangiaceae bacterium, assembly GCA_025057345.1. Classification (GTDB taxonomy): domain Bacteria; phylum Myxococcota_A; class Polyangia; order Polyangiales; family Polyangiaceae; genus JANWXX01. The sequence goes on from JANWXX010000079.1 coordinate 13,525, forward strand.
CGTCAGGAGGGATCCGTCTGGTCCCGCGGTGAAGGACACCCATACGGGTAGCCCGGTGGCCGCTGCCTCCTCCACTGCTACCAGTGCCTCCCCCACATGGGGGAAGGTTTCGCATAGCAGGAGATCGACCCCGGAGACTGCCAGCAGACGGCAAAATTCCCGGTGCTCCGGCCGCGGATTTTTGGGGGAGAGATCCGGTCGATAGCAGTCGGCCAAGGGTGCGATGCTCCCGGCGATCCGGTGGCCTGCAGGTACCGACGCTCGCGCCAGCTCTACTGCACGCCGGGTGAGCTGCTCCCACCGCTCCCCAGCGTCGCGGCGCCGGGTCCGGAAGGTATTGGCTGTATGGATCTCTGCACCAGCTTCCACATAGCCCCTGTGGATTGCCGCCACTACCTCCGGGTGGGTTTCCAGAGCTTGGGCACTCCAGAGCGGTGCTGGCGTGGGGATTCCTCGAGCGCTCAGCTCCGTCCCCAGAGCTCCGTCAAGCAGCATCACCACCACACCCTCCCCGGAACCCAAGCACTCACCGCCGGATGGGTTACCCTTGCGGAATGGACCGCATGGACCGCACCGCAGCGCAGGATCTCCTCCCTCGGTAGCCTCGGGTCCAGGCGCCTCACCTCCCTCAGGATGGGTGATCCACAGCCTACTGCTCCAGCCATCCCTTATGTGGGTTCGCTCCTCAGCAGGCAGCGGAGGTTGATGCAAGCGAAAGATATGAGGAACACGACAACAGCCTCTGCAGAAGAAGGAGGAGGCTATGAGTGTCTTCTCAGAAGAAGGCTCCCACCTCGAAGATGAAGGAATTCTGGCCTTTTTCCCCCTCCAACTTTTTGTTGTCCTCGCCAGGACCATCCTTGGGAGCACCGATGTCGCTCATGAACTGGCCGCCAAGGTAGACATACTCGTAGCGGTA
>JANWXX010000007.1 GCA_025057345.1 Polyangiaceae bacterium
GCATGGCCCCAGAACAGCTTCGGATCGTGGAGAAAGTACGGTTGTCATGGCTGCCACTCATGCTGCCCACCGAGCGGAAGACCATGGGCCTCCAGGCACCTACGATCAGAGAAGTAAATCCGCCGGTGGAAAGCCCATCCAGAGCGCGGGCCGACTGCTCCGGTAGGGTGGCGAACTCATGGTCGATGTGGCCTACCAGATCCCGGGCAAGGTAATCTGCGATGCGGGTATCCCCCCGGTGGAGCAGCCCATTTTCATAGGGCATCACCACGATCATCTCCCCAACCATTCCCTGGTGGATCATTCGATCCAAGGTAGGCGCAAGGGCACCCTTGTCGAGCCAGGTTCGCTCCCAATCCAACAGCCCATGAAGCAGGTAGAGCGTAGGAAATCTGCGGCCTTGAGTCCCGTAGGAGGGGGGCAGGTAGAGGGTGTACCTTCGTTCCTCCCTCAGCGCCGGAGACCAGAAGCGCAAGTGCAAGGTTGTCCCCCGTCCTCGGCCAGGTAGCAGCGAATTGCTCTCGTCGTGATCTCCCTCACGGGTGATGTTCACCGGATCTGCTGTCCAGCGCCCATCGACAAGGAACTTGTAGGCAACAGGGCCTTCCGACACTGGTCCCACCTCTGCCGACCACCCCCCTGGCACCCTCTGAAGCCCTACACCAGGGATTTTCCATCCGCAGAAGCTGCCAGTGACCGACACCGAGCGGGAGGATTCTCCAGGGAAAAAGAAGAAGATACGGCCGTTGTTTTGTATGTGGGTGTAGAGCAAGGCGGCTCCTCCGAAGGGAGTTATCTCCATACTCATCCTCAAGCAGAAAAGCTACCTTGCCAACCCCATGCCCGAACATGCGTCCACGGCCTTGCCCTGCTCCATGGAACTCAGGACACTGGCGGGATTTCCAGTGCTCCACGAAGAGGATGGATGGCTAGCCCTGAATAAGCCCTCAGGGCTACCAGTGCATCGGGGCTACACCGGGGAACGTCAAACCTTGGTCGATCTGCTCCGGCACAAGCTTCCCTCAGGTGCAGTGCACACGGTTCACCGGCTGGATCGTGGTACTAGCGGAGTACTGCTAGTGGCGACGCAGATCGAGATGGCTCAAGCGCTTCAGGAGTGCTTTGCCAGACGTGAGGTCCGCAAGGTTTACCTGGCCCTAGCTCGGGGCGTCGTCCCAGAAGAGGTGGAGATCGACTCGCCTGTGCCCGCAGGTCCTGAACAACAGGCCCCCCGCGTGGAGGCTAGGACCCGAGTGCGTCGTCTCGCCTTCGTTCAACTGGAGGCATCTCCGCTCCAGGAATCCCGCTACTCGCTCATCCTAGCGGAGCCAGAAACCGGGCGATTCCACCAGGTTCGCCGCCACCTTAGCCATATCGCTCACCCGCTGATCGGCGACTCGAACCATGGCCGTCCTGAGCACAACCGGCTTCTCCGTGCACGGGTGGGGCTGAGCCGGCTGGCGCTCCATGCAAGGGAGCTCCTCCTACGACACCCCCTCACCGGCGCCCCCGTGCGGATCCGTGCACCCCTTCCCGAAGATTTGACCAAACCGCTTCAAGCTCTCGGATTCGATGTAAACGGCCTGCTCCAGGCAGCGGAAGATGGCATTCATTGAACTGTAGATGTCTTCCGTGTCACGCTGTAGATGTGCTTCGTTGCCTGTTTCTTTCCTTGCCCTTGTGGCTCATTTCCTGCACAGACGAGGAAACCAACCTCTCACGGGCAACCACTGGGGTCAACGACGTACGCGCAGCCTGCGAAGTACGAGCCCGGTGGACGCGCCGGGACTCCGGCGACTGCGCCGCCTGCCGGGCGGCGGTCGTACTCCCTCCCTGCGGCTGCGAGCTGTTCCGCGACGTCGAAGCAAGATGCGTAACCCTAGCGGACGCACGGCGTAGGCAACCTCAGTGTACCCAAGCGCTAGACGCCTGCGTCTCCACCTGTCCGCCCAACGACTGCGGTTGTCTCGACCACTGTTTTGAGGGCGCTGATGACTGCCGCCAAGCCACCTCGGCCCGCGACGGATGTATCACCGAGGTCTGTACGCCCTACTGCGAATGATTCTGAGGGCCCGTTAACAAACAAACGAGCACTCGAACCTGTGCACCAGACCCCTCTTCTCCCTAGGGAGGCACGATATATCCTAACCCCATGCCCCTCCCTCATCTTCCCTCTCATTCGAAGCGCACTTGGCAGCCATCCCTCCTGCGAACTACACTCGTTTTCCCACTGCTTCTTGTTAGCTGCACCTTCTTGTCTTGTATCGATGAGGTTGCTTCGAACAACGACAACGATCTACCAAGGAACCCAAAACAGAAGGGCAGCGGCCAGGGCGGGGCAGGTGCTGCCGGAGTGACCAGCCATGACCAGGGGAAGACAGGAGCATCCGCCCAAGGGGGAAATGGTTCGGGCCAAGGGGGCAACCCTATCGGCTCACAAGGAGGGGCAGGAGCATCCATCCAGGGGGGGAGCAGCTCGGGTCAAGGAGGCAACTCTGTCGACTCGCAAGGAGGTCAAGGCGGCGCTCCCCCGACCACGTGCAGCCCCCCCTGCGGCCCGAACCAATCTTGTGAGGAGCAAACGCTTACCTGCCAGTGTAGCCCGGGATTTGTTTCGCAGAACGGTCAGTGCGTTGCGGCGCCCGTCGGGGCTCCGACAACGCATACCCAGGCCGAGGTGTGCCAGAAGTGGAACGAGGGTCACCTCATCACGACCCCCGCCCCGTTCCAGTCAAGCGGTGCGGAATGCGATGCTGGCACACTCGCGCAGGGAGGCATCAAGGACACCCTTGTACGTATCAATATGTTCCGCTGGCTTGTGGGTCTAGGCCCTGTCGTCGATGATCCTGACCTCAACGCTATGAACCAGTTCTGTGCAAACCAAACTGCGTGGTGGGATTGGTCATCGCCGCACAATCCACACCATCCCCCCCCCGAGGCGAAGTGCTACACAGCGCAGGGGGCGTTGGGCGCGGGGCAGAGCAATCTCGCTTGGGGTTCTGGCCATCCAGCCCACGCCATCGATCAGTTCATGGAGGACTGGGGCAACGAAACGACACTCGGCCACCGCCGCTGGATTCTCAACCCACCTCTCAGCCCAGTAGGCATTGGTTATTGGGAGGGCGGCGGGCAATATGGTAGCGCGATGTGTCTCTCGGTCTTCGGCACGAGCGGTGGAGACGCCGCGCCACCGTGGACGAGTATCCCCCCCGCAGGATTTTCCCCCATCGCTTTGGCGACCTGGACCTGGAGCTTCCATGGAGATCTGTTTGGGATCGGCTCGGCGACCGTGGAGATGCTCGATGTCGACACGAACACGCCTCTTGCCGTGGAGATCCTGCCGCTCCAGGTCGGATACGGGCAGGAAGCGATTTCCTGGCGCCCGAGTGGCTGGACGCCCCAGGCGGGCAAGACGTACCGGGTGACGATCAGCGGCGTCAGTGGTGGACCGATTGTCTACGACGTGAAGCCGGTGAACTGCGGAACGTGAACCAGGGAACTCAACGCATGGCCAAGGCGATGAGCTGACGGACTACCCCATAGGCACCGTAGGCAGCGCACCCCGAAGCAAGAATCGCCGCAACCACGGCGCCTACCGGGTGGGCATCGATGAAGCGGAACCAGCGGTTCCCAGCGGCCTTGAGGCCCGTGCAAGGGCATTGCACCGGGATGTCCCCATCGAGGATAGCCCGGAGCCGGTCGGCCATCTCTCGTGCCGTCTGGAAGCGCAATGCCGGATCCTTCTCCAGCCCTTTGCGGAGGAAGAAGGTGAACTCCGGCGGGATCCCGTAGCGGTGGTGCATGGCGATCGGGGAGAGAGGCTCCTCGCTCACCACCCCCACCAGCATCTGCTGCTGGGTCTGCTTCGGGGTCAGGTAGTGGTCGAGGGTCATCAGCTCGTAGAAGACCGCTGCCAGGCTGTAGAGGTCGCTTCGCACATCGATCAGGTCGAGGCGTCCGCGAGCTTGCTCCGGGCTCATGTACGCGGGCGACCCGACGATGGTGCCCACCCGGGTCGACGTCAGCCGCTCTCCCCCCAGCGACCCCTGGAGCGACCCTTCCGGCGATGCAGAGGCCTCGGCGGGCACCTGCCCCACCGGGTCGGACAGCCGCTTGGCCAGCCCCCAGTCCATGATCATCACCTCGCCGTAGGGACCCACCATGATGTTCTCTGGCTTGAGATCCCGGTGGAGGATGCCCTTCTCGTGGGCGAACTGGATCGCCTGCAAGATCCTCAGGAACAGCTCGGCCCTCGCCTTGTAGGAGAAGCGCTGGTGGTACGTCGGATCGCCCCGGAGCAGGTGCTCGATGATGGCATCGAGGGTTTCCCCTTCCACGTACTTCATTATGAAGAAGTAGCCGTTCTCATCCAACCCCACGTCGTGGATTGGCGGGATGCTCGGGTGCTCGAGCTGACCCACCACCTGGATCTCATCGATGAACCTCAGCAGCGGCTCTCCTACCTCGGTCCCTGCCTTCAGCCGCTTCATCGCCACCTTCCGGGCGATGTCATTATCATGCACGAGGCTCACCTCCCCGAAGGAGCCTTCTCCCAGCCGCTTCACCAGCTCGTAGCGCGGCCGCTCCCCCCCGGAGAGCGATGGCTCCAGACCCTTCCCCCTGCGGGGCAGCACTGCGAGGGAGCGCTGGAACGCTCGCCGCTCTTCTCTCGTGCCTTGCTCTGCCCCGGAAGCCAGGGGCCCCCGCCCGGGGAGAGGAAGCGTGCGGCTCGGGATTGCCGTGTCCAAAGGTAGCGTACGGTTCAGCTGGGGATCCTGCGGCATGGAGTCTCCTCTCTTCGGGCAGAACCTGGAGGTCACCTCAGGGTACGAGCACCCCTGCCTCCCGGATCCACCTGGAAAGTAGCGCATCTGCGGGGCCGGCGCCGCTGGTCTGTGCAGGCCTCAGGGCCAGCGGAACCGCGCGGGTCATCAGGGACATCTTTCGGGCTGTGGAGGTATGCGCACGCCGGGTGATGCTGTCATAATGATGTGCTGCCAAGTCGTCGCCAATGGCAGCATAGATGTGCCGAGCTGCGGAGATAGCCAGACGGCAGCCCGGTGGAAGCATCGCGACCCCGCGATCTGCAGAGCGGTAGAAGTCGTCGGCCAACCCCAGCAGGCGGCGCACCGCCTCCCGGATCGGCCACGAGGCGAAGGTGGCCTCCAACACCGCCTCACGTGAGGTGCCACATGCGTAGAGGAGCTCGTCAGGAAGGTACACGCGACCCCGACGAGCATCCTCCCCGACGTCGCGGGCGATGTTGGTCAGCTGCATTGCCACACCCAACTCGCAGGCGCGTAGCAGAGCATCCGGGTGGATGGTATCCATAGCGAGAGCCATCATCAGGCCCACGGTGGAAGCCACACGAAAACAGTAGAGGTATAGTTCATCAAGGGTGGTATAGCGGATATTGCAGGCGTCCATCTCCATGCCGGCAAGCAGGGCCTCAGGGAGCCCACGGGGCAGGCGATGAGCCCGGGCAATCGTGGCGAAGGAGCGATCGATCGGGTCCGAGAGCGGGGTGTCGGTGACGGATCCATCGGGGCGGTAGACAAGGTCGAGGCGGGCGCGAAGGTTGGCAATGCGCCGACGCGCTGACTCCCCCTGAACTCCCTCATCCACAGCGTCATCGCTTCGACGACAGAAGGCGTAAAGCGCCCAGGAGGAGACTCGTATGTCTGGAGGAAGCAGCCAAGAGGCCAGGTAAAAGGAGCGAGAGTGGGTGCGTATCCATTCCTCACAATGAGCAATATCGAGCGCGTTCATGGGGTCGGTCGGGCCTGACGACGGATGCTATGACGGATGCTATCCTCGCCATCGCGTGAGCAAGCCATCCTTCCGTGTGTACTTCATCTTCTACTTCGATGGTCGAAAGACAGGTATGTTGCTTAGGACATGGGATGCCTTCTTCGACCGGCCTCTCCCCTCAGCCTATGGAACTAGTGAGGAGGAGGTTTTCTGCCAGCTAGAATTGACCTTGCGAGAGATGGAGGTCACCGGGGAGGATCACATCCACCGATACCTCTGGCAAGAAACCTTCCATAGCCAGGCAGTAACCGTAGAGATTCACCCGCTTTCGTTGGTGAACAAGCCCAGGGTGATCGGAAAGAAGAAGATCCTCCTATGGTTGACCTACATCTACAGGAAGCTGGCCTCCGGGGCATACCGGGTGATGATACCGCGCATGGGCGGCTGGTTCATCCTGGAAGATCTGTCGCTAGCCCCGGAGGTACTTCGTCAGGCAGTTATGCAGCTCCTCGGAGAAAACCCACGCTGGATTTATGATTTCCGAAGCGAGGGGGAGGAGTATGTTCGGGAGTGGGAGCCCCGGTTCCTGATGCGTCTCGCCGAAGCGCTTCCCCCACAAGGAGGCACTCCCGAGGTCAGCGTGCTAGCTAGCGTCGCGGAGGATCTGATGGAGAAGGTGGCTCGCCACAAGCTGGCTCCCCCCTCGGTGACGATGATGACCTGCGCCCCCTCCTGCCTCTGATCCGTCAAACTCCACCAGCATCCCTGCTCCTGGTCGGTGGGCCTGGCTCCGGGAAATCCACCTGGGTTCGACGCCTCGCCTGCCCGCTGGTGAGCGAGCGCCGACCAGGAGGCGTCCTCCCAAGCATCTGGTCCACCAGTACAGACCGCATCATCGCTGGGATGATCTACCTGGGCATGTGGCAGGAACGTTGCCTGCAAATCGCCGAGGAACTCTCCCGACGGAGCGACTACCTCCACGTCGACCAGCTGGTGCCGCTGCTCCGACCCCAGCCAGATGGCGCCTCCATCGCTGAGATCTTCCTCCCTGGGATCGAGGCTGGAGAGATGAGCCTGATCACCGAGTGTACCGAGGCAGAGTATGAGCGGTGTCAGCAACGCTTCCCATCCTTCTTCAGCCGATTCCCCGTGGTGCGCCTGCCGGAAACTCCTCCACCGGCCATGATCAGCCTCCTCGATCACTACCAGCACCGCAAGGAAGGCAGACCTCGGATGACCCCCTTGGGGCTCAAGCGCCTGGTGCAGCACCTCACCACCTTTCAGCCTTCCCTCTGCTTCCCCGGGAAGGGGTTTCGCTTCATCGACTGGCTCTACCAGGAAGGCTCTGGCCCCCAGAATCGCTTGCTGACCCCACGGGAGGTTTCTGAGGCCTCCTCCCGCTACTCGGGTCTTCCGGTGGAGCTGATCGCAGATGACCTACCTGCAGGGGCCGAAGTTTACGCCCGAGCATTGCGTTGTCAGGTGATCGGCCAGGATGAGGCCTGCTTGGTGGCAGCCCGGGTGCTGGCCCGCTTCAAGGCAGGGCTCAACGATCCGGAGCGTCCCTGCGGGACGATGCTCTTCGTTGGCCCCACCGGCGTTGGCAAGACTGAGCTGGCCAAACAGCTCACCCGCTACCTGTTCGGCAACGAGGACCGGATGATCCGCCTCGACATGAGCGAGTACATGGCCCCCGGTTCCGCCGCCCGGATGACGGAGGTTGGGCGCGGTGTCTCCAGCCTGGCTCAGCAGGTCCGGGAGCAGCCGCTGTGTTTGGTTCTCTTCGACGAGATCGAGAAGGCCCATCCTGAGGTCTTCGACCTACTCCTAGGAATCCTTGGCGAGGGTCGCCTCACTGACGCCTTCGGACGCCTCGTCGACTTCCCTATGACGTTGATCCTGATGACCTCCAACCTGGGCCCGGGGGTAAGGGGCCTGTCGGCTTCGGTGAGCTTCACGACCCCGACACCTTCCACCGAGCGGTCCGCAAGCACTTTCGCCCCGAGTTCTTCAACCGAATTGACCACGTCGTCTCCTTCCGCAGCCTTACCCCTGACGATATCCTCCGCATCGTTGACCTGGAGCTGGACCGGACTAACCAGCGTCCAGGCCTGCTACGCCGCCACCTCCGGCTCCGGGTTTCCCCAGAAGCTCGTACCCTCTTGGCGCAGCTTGGTTACCACCCCACTTACGGCGCCCGTCCTCTCAAACGAATCATCGAGGAAAAACTCATCACTCCCCTTGCTGCACGGATGGTCCAGGATGCCTCCCTCCGAAACCGGGAGATCCTGGTTCTTCCCTCAAGCTCTCCTGCCCACCCGATGCCCTGGTGCTCTCCCTCTGAACCCTAGGTCACCACGGTTTCCTCCTAGTCATTTGTTCTGCATCTTGCGAAGCTTGGCCCGGATGTCTTCCTCGTCGTCCTCTGTCTCCTCGCTCTCATCCTTCTTGTCACCGTCTTTCTTCTCCTCATCTTTGTCACCATCCTTGTCGCCGGCGAGCTTCTTCTTGAAAGCGTTGCGGATCGAGTCATCGCTCTCGTCACTGTCCGCGTCAGCTTCCTTGTCCTTGAGCTCCTTGTCCTCGCTCTTCTTCGACTTCTCCTCGGGGGGCTCAGGCATCTGGCCGTTGGGGAAGAGCTTCTTCTCTTCCTCAGTGCAGGGCAGCGGGTTAGCCATGTCGTCCTGGACGCATTCCAGGCGCCAGGCGTCGCGCGGGGGCTGGTTGAGCTTCTTCGCTTCCTCGCGGAGTGCGGCACTATCCCGGTCCACCAGCACAGTAGAGACTTTGGGGATGTACATAACGATGGCGAGGCCCGCAGTAAGGATGAGCAGCGCTGGCAAGACAACCCGATAGAGGCTGACCACAGGTCGGTTGAAGCGGAAGCTGGCGATGTACAGGTTCAGGCCCAGGGGTGGGGCGCAGTAGGCGATCTCCAGATTGAGGAGGAACATCATCGCCAGGTGGAACGGGTGGAGGCCGAAGCGCGCAGCGAAGGGGATGATGAGAGGGACGGCAACGAGGATGGCACTGAAACCATCCATGACCATCCCCAACACCACCAGAAAGATGTTGAGGATGATAAGGAACTGCCAGCGCTCCGACAGGCCCAGGTTGAGCAGCGCTTCCAGCACCTTGTTGGGGATGTGCTCCTGCACCGCGTAGTTGATAAGCGCGTTGGCCATCGCCAGGATGACGATAATGGCGCCAGCAAGGCTCATAGAACTCTTGACGATTCGGGGGATATCCTTCTTCCAAGAGAGATCTTTGTAGACGTAGATCTCAATGATCAGCGTATAGAGGGCGGCGAGGGCGGCCACCTCATCGATACCCGTGAGACCCGAGCCCAGCCCACCTAGGATGAGCACGGGAACCAGAAGCTCCCACTTGATGAGCCACAACGCCTCCCCCATCTCTTTCAGGTTGGGGCTGGAGCGGGGCACCTTGTACTTGATGGCGACGTAGATCGAGTAAATCGACAACATTACCATGATGAGGAAGCCCGGGATGAGCCCCGCCTTGAACGCCTTGTTGAAATCGATCCCGGCGACCAGCGCGTAGATGAGGATCGGCAGCGAAGGCGGGAGCAGGAGGCCAAGAGAACCGCCGGTGGTGACCAGCCCCAGGGAGAAATCATCCGGGTACCCCTGCTTGCGGAGCGCCGGGTAGAGCAAGCCTCCGATGGCGACGATGGTGACGCCGCTGCCGCCGGTGAGCGTGGTGAAGAAGGCGCTGGAGAAGATACAGACAATCGCGAGACCGCCGGGCATCCAGCCGAGCACCGCCTGCGACGCCCGGACAATGCGGTCTGGCGTCTTCGACTCGGCCATCAAGTAACCGACGAAGGTGAACAGCGGAATCGTCACCAAGATAGGGGAGCCCGCAAAGCGGTTGTCGAGCACGTCCGGCGCCAGATAGCGCACGAACTGGAACGATGGGTTCGGATGGCCCAACCACGCCAGCGCGGAGACGCCCCCCATCACCGAGAACAGGGGCATCCCGAGGAGGGCAAGGAGCAAGACAATCAGGAGAAGCACGCCCATCAGGAACCTCCCTCCACCGCTGCGGGCTCACCCTCTGGCTCGTCGTCGTGGTCCTCACGGTGGGCTGCGTCCGGATCCACCATCACATGCCCGCTGAACACCAGCAGTACCCGCAGCAGGAACTTGAGGCCCATCATCAGGAATCCAAAGGGGAACAGAAGGTTCAGCGTTTCCACCAGCAGTCCTCGCTGGTTCTTCCCCGGAACGATTACCAGCGGAGACACCGCCCTGGCCTCGTCCTTGACCAGTAGCGACTCGACCTGCTCCTTCGGGAACCAGGCCTCGTAGCCCCCTTCCCGAACGTGGGCATTCCACTCGGCGCCCCGCAGTGCCTCGGTGTACTTTGTTCCGGTGAAGACCCGGGGACCCACCTTGAAATCAAGGCTAATCTGCTTGCGAAGCACGAAGAATTGCTCCCGAAGTTCATGGGTCAACACCCTGATCTTCTGCCCGGTGGTGCTCTCCTTGGGAGCTTGGAAGCTGGCAATTACGATATGATCAACGAAGCCCCAAGTGGAAGCAAAGCACACGGCTGCCGCCGCCAACCACGCCGCTGCCGCCGCTGGAATGCGCACCTTCGGGGGAAGGAAGCGCATCACTACATCAATGTTGATGTGCTTGCCGCTCGACGTCGCCAGGCTCGCCCCTAGCATCGCCAGCCACGCAGTCAGCCGGGTACCAACACCCCGTAGCCCACCGATGAGTGTGAGCGTGGAGGCATCTTGGTACCAGTTGAGGATCTCCGAGCTGTAGGTCACCCCCACCCCTACCCAAAGCCTCCCCAGGAACAGCCCCGCTGCGGCCGCGACGGTGGTGGCCGTGTTCCGAAGCCGTTCGGACTTCCCCCGGAGCAGCCGCCAAGTGAGGAATCCCATCACCAGCGAAGTCACTACCGCCCGGAACACCACGCCTGCCTTGCCGCTGGAGGGCGGCGTGCTCATTCCCTTGAGAAAGACCCAGGCACAGAGCGACGCAATCTCCGCCAGCAGTACCCCCACCGCTAGCCTGGTTTCTAGGCGTGCCCATGCTTTCTCAAGGCGCTGGAGCGGCTGGCCCCAGGATGGGCCAGGCCGGTGCGCCGGCGGTTGTGGTGGCGGCGCTGCATTCGCTGTGGAGGCGGTCATGGTGGTGCCATCGGGGGCCTCATCGGAAGTGTTCTTCTCCCCAGAGGCACTGGCACCCTGCTCGGTGTCGTTCTCACTCATCCTAGTGGCGAGCCTACCCTAAAGCACCAAGGCAACGTCCAGGGGAATGCAGTGTTCCTCTAGGGTTCCTCTCACCGGTGCGCCTTACCGAGCGTCCAGGGTTCAAGGGGGTTGTGAAGACCCCACTCGCTGGTAACTCAGTAGGGGAGTTGGATCACCGAGCGAAAACCGAAGTTGTCAGAGACATTCCCCAGGAAATCTTTTCCGTTATCCTTGATAGGCACAATCTGCTCTTTGAGGGTACGGGAGGAGGATTGGATCAATGGCTTTACCGTACCGCCAGTAAGGATGAAGGTAGTCCAGGCGTTGGAGTTACCACCATAGGTGTTCTCGGGAGAGGAGCAGATGGTGCAGGCGGGGGTGTAGCCAGGGGCTGTTCCTGAGAAGAACGACTGCTCCAGCGTAAGAAAAGTTTCTGGATGAAGAGGCGGGATAGGGGGACTTGCGTCCTTGTACTCCTTGCTAGAGGCGGCGTCGCCGGCGATGATCACCAAGCGATCCGCCTTGCTCCTATCCTTGACGAACTGGACCCAGCGCTGGGCCTGAAGGAGCTGCTCGTTGACCCAGCCGACCGGGGTGGTCAACCCCTTGCCATAGAGCCCAGTGTAGGGCACCGTCGACCCGTGGACGAAGGAGAGGTGGCCGCAGTAGACGTCGACCAGCTCCTCATCCGGCATTTGGAGCGTGGCCCGGAGCACCGTACGGCGGAACATGGTACTGGGCAGCACGTAGGTTTCCGTCTCCTTGATGGGGAAGCGGGAGAGCATCATGGTAGACCCCATGCCGAGGTGAGCGAAGGCTGCTTGAGGGTTGGTGTTGCAATCAGCCTTGATGTCCTCGATGGGGCGGTACGACACCAAGTTGGCGATGATGCAAGTGTAGCAACGCTTGTTGTCGAGGTTGGGGCTGGCCAGCAGCGTGGTGAAGGCGGCTGCGCATTTGGAGGAGAGGCACCCAGCGTTGCCGCTAGGAAGGGTTCCCTTGGGGTCATTCAGGGGTTCGACGCAGTTCTTCTGAGCGCAGTTGAGGGCGTTTTGACTGGCGATGGCGGCCGTCCCAGAGGAGCAGGTCGCCGTTGGCAGCTCAGGGATCTTCCCGTCCGCGTCCTCCGGGTCAGTCGGCAGGGCAGAAAAGTCGAGGACCGGAGAGAACCAGTGGAGATACACGCCGGCATTCTTCGCCGCTACTGCCATCGCGTTCCTATCTTCCTGGGTATAGATCTCCTGGATGCACACCACATCCGAACCAAGCTGTGCAATCTGATCGAAGACGTAGGGACGGCGCTCCTTCTCGTAGGGCGCAAAGGCCCCGTAGAGGCCAACCGTCACCGCATCGACGGTAATCGTGCGGGCAGGTGGAGGCTCGGTGAGCTTGCAGTCGAGGTAGAGGGTGCCCGTGTCCGTCGACTCGTCGCAGGTGAGCCCTTGCAGGGGAAAGGCGGGGTCGTTCCTCGTTCCAACGGCGTAGAGGGTGCTGGAGCCATCGCCCTTGGGGGACAGCCCGGCGACCATCATGGCGTTCGAGGAGCCGGCGCGCGTCACGCCCAGGTTGAAGTCGATGGGCAGCACCTCCAAATAACCTGCCTCGTTGATCTGGCCGATGATGGCGTTGTCGTTCTTCTTCGGGACCCCGCCCAGCGGGAGCGCCTCGGTAATGATGGGACTGATGGAGGCGGGGAGCTTGTCGCTGGAAGATAGACCGAAGAAAAGAGGGCCTGCGAAATCCACGGCGTTGACCATGCGGACCCCGGCCCCCGCAAGGGCCTTCTTCTCCGGGAGCAGCCGGAGCAGCGCCCCGGTGTTCACCCCGCCCAGGCTGAGCAAGGTGTACCTCGCCCCTGCCTCGATCTTCAGCCCTTTGGCCTCTGTGATGGCTTCCGCGGAGCAGTCTGTAGCTCCCGCGTCAATGACCTTGATGTCCACATCTCCCGGTTCGATCCCGAAGGAGCGCGTCACCTGGAGGTACGAGAGCCCCGGGGCGCAGGAGGCACCGAACCCCCGGGGCCACGGAACAGAAGCACCGTAGTCGACGGCTGTCGAGGGCTTCAGGCAGAAGCTTACAGCGCCACTCTTGGGAGAGAGGTTGCCCAGCCGAAGCTGCGCGTCTCCACCGGCTGGTGGCAAGCAATCCCCACTTCCGCCAGTCCCTGCATCGCCGCCGCTACCCGCATCACCCCCCGCCCCCCCATCTCCAGCCGCTCCCCCACCTCCACCAGCCCCGGCGTCACCAGCAAAGCCCCCAGCCCCAGCCACCCCGCCAACTCCTGCGTTGCCACCCACTCCACTGTTCCCCGCCAAGTTATCTCCCCCGAAGCCCCCAGGGAGTGCCCGCTCGGTGCGCTCTGTGATACCCACGATCGACTCGCAGGCAACCTGAGTCCCCGCGAGTGCAAGCAGAATCCACAAGGCCATGCGCATAGCTTCAGCTTACGCCAGAGCATCGCGCCTGGGAGCGTAAAGCGCTCCCCCACCATGAGCCTGCTACCCCCCATGGGCGTCACCTCCTCCCCTTGCAGGCGAGTTCTCCTTGACCAAAGGGAAGGAGCACGCTCCCATCAAGAAGTATTCGTGAGCACCAGCAGGAAACCTCTCTCCCCCAAGAGTGGGTTCCCATGGGGATGTGGGAAGGCAGAAAATCGAGCATTGGCGGGTTGAACTCCCTACTCCCGATTGTGTCAGGGAGGTACCATGAGCAACAGAACCGTGTCTACTCCTGCACCTCCTCCTGCCTCCTCTGAACCACGCCCCTCAATCCAAGAAGGTGATGTAATCCAGGGGAAGTATCGAGTGATGCGAGTGCTCGGGCGGGGAGGGATGGGGGTGGTGGTGGCTGCTGAGCACCTACAGCTCCGGGAGACGGTAGCGCTCAAGTTCCTCACCAAGCGAGAGGATGGGGATCTCAAAGAGTTCCAGAGTCGCTTCCAGCGGGAGGCGCGGATCACCGCAAAGCTGCGGGGCGAACACGTAGTGCGCACCCTAGATTTCGGCCTCCTGGAGGATGGAACACCGTTCATGGTGATGGAGTTCCTGGAGGGGGTGGATCTGCGCCAGATCCTTCGGACACAGGGGCCCTTCCCTCTGGAGCGGGCGCTGCACTACATGATTCAGGTATGCGAGGGGCTAGCGGAGGCCCACGGGCTTGGGATCGTCCACCGAGATCTGAAGCCCTCCAACTTGTTCCTCACCACCAGCCCAGACGGATCGGAGCTAATCAAGGTTCTCGACTTTGGTGTCTCCAAGCTTGCTTCGCTTCAGGAGGAAGGGGACGAGCCACTCACTGCAACGGGGGTGCTTCTGGGGTCGCCACGTTACATGTCCCCAGAGCAGCTCCAGAGCCAGACAGAGCAGGTAGACATGCGCTCGGATGTATGGGCGCTCGGGACCATCCTTTACGAACTGCTGGTGGGTCAGCCGGTATTCCCTGGGAGTGCAGCCCCGGCAATCTGTGCCCAGATCCTCGGGGATAAACCCCTGCCCCGGGTCAAGGCCAGCCGCCCCGAAATCCCCGAAGCCATCGATACGATTCTTGCTGGCTGTTTGGAGCGAAACCCTGCCCACCGCACCCCGAATGTAGCGGTGCTAGCAGGCCAGCTTCTTGGCGTGCTCGGGGTTCCTGCCGAGCAGCTCGTAGCCCGCCTGAGCGCCATGATCGAGCGTCGTTCGGGCACCCCCGGGGGTGGCGCCACCCTACTCTCCGGAAGCTACCCTTCCATCAGTACGCTCAGCTTCGAGGGGCTGGGCCGGTCTTCCTCCGCCCCCTCTTCCAGCTCACGGGTCATACTATCCTCACCGTCTATGCCGACAGTAGCCGAAGGGGCTACCTTCTCCTCACCACCTCCGGCTATGCCCAAGGCGATCCCCAAATCCGCACCCTGGATCGTGCTTACGGTTGCCGGAGCGGCTCTCCTCGGGGGCGCCTACTGGTTCCAGCGCTCACCCTCTACCCCCTCTGCCCCCACGCTTTCGGGGATGATTTCCTCTCCTGTGCAGCCCGCTCCCATCTCCTCCTCGCCCCCCCCAGACCCCACCCTCTCAGCAGCAGCCGTACCCCCGCTAGCGTCCTCCAAAGCCACCCTGGAAACCCCTCCCTCTAAGACAGCAGACCCACCCGGGAAAGATCCAAAAACGATCCGCCCTCCTCCACCTCGCCCTCCTCCTTCAGGGAAAAGCAACGTACTGGACGAGCGACTCTAATGCAAACCTCGAAGCTCCTTGCATTGCCCATCGCCGGGCTTCTCCTTGTGCTCTCTCCCACGGTGTGCCTTGCCCAGAGCGGCGACCAAGCTGCAGCCGATCAACTCTTCCGGGAGGGGCGCCAGCTCATGGCCGAGAAGAAGTATGCGGAGGCTTGCGCCAAGTTCGAAGCAAGCCAGAAAATGGGCCCTGCCATGGGGACACTCCTAAACCTGGCGGTATGTCACGAGGCCGAGGGAAAGCTCGCTACCGCCTGGGGAGAGTTTGCTCAGGTGGAGGCGGCAGCCCGACGGAATGGCAACAAGGATCGGGAAGAATTCGCCAGGCAGCACCTCAAAGAGCTAGAACCTAGGCTGCCCAAGCTTACGGTGAGAGTGCCCCCAGCTGTGCGTAAGAGCGGTCTAGTTATCCGACGCAATGGGCAAGATCTGGCCGAGGGGGCCTGGTCGGTTGCTCTCCCTATCGACCCAGGGGTCGTGAAGATTGAAGCAAGCGCACCAGGATTCCAACTTTGGCGAGGGGAGCTGACCATCGGGGAGAAAGAAACCAAGGAGATCGAGGTACCCGAGCTCATCCCGGAACCCCGACCCGAGCCGACAACCTCGACGGCTCCCATAGCCCCGGCGCCGATATCTTCTCCCTCGGCGACCCATTCCATCCAGCGAACCGCTCTGGCCCCCCCAACCGGCTGGTCTGCCACAAAGACTACTGGAGCAATCCTCGGGGGCGTGGGCCTCCTCGGGCTCGGGGTGGGTGCTTACTTTGGCTTGCAAGCGTTTTCGGATCGAGAAGACAGCAATGCCCGCTGTCCGAATATGGGGGGTATCGAGTACTGTGATCGCAAGGGTGTCGAGCTGAATAACAGCGCCCGTACCGCCGCAAGGCTATCCAACATAGGGATCGGGCTGGGGCTGTTGACGTTGGGGGCTGGGGCGTATCTATTCTTCTGGGAAAGTGAGGCCCCACAGAGCGGAGCCCTGCGGGGCTTCGGTGTTGCCTTCGATGGGCAAGGGGTTAGAGCCACGGTGCACAGTCACTTCTGATTCATGGGTCGCAGCGTGCCACCGGGAACACCGGGAAACCCCAGGCTGCCGCGCATTCGGGAGAGCAGACTTTGCCGTAGGCAGTATTGTTGTCGGGGCATGCGGGGACATCCTCAATCCCGGGCCAGGCTTCCTTGCCTTTGACCTCGAAGCGAGGGCGGGCTGCATAAGCACAGTCACAGCCTGGCTCGTGGCGGGTGTTGGTCCCACGGGAAGCCATAAAGCGCGCAGTGAAGTTGACCATGTAGGCATCGTTATCGAAGGCGCGGAAGGGCTGAGGATTGTAAATTCCGTGCTGGCCCGCAGGACGAAGCAGAGGCACGCGAAAAGCATCGATGGATCCGTCGGGGCGAACTCGGTCCTGGCGGAGTTCCTGACCAGGCTCAGGGTGAGGGACTCCAAAGGAAATCGGCTTGTTGTCCAGCTCCGGAGGGCAGCGGAACTCTCCGTTGCTCGCAGACCAGTCATCAGCGTGAAAGCAGGAGAAGATAGCCTTGCCGTCGGCAGTGTTATCTGGATCGAAAAGTACATGAGGGTTGGGGAAAGAGGCCCAGCGCTGGAGCCTCCAGTCTCCTTCGACGACATGGTTGTCCAAGAGCCACTGGTCGATGCTCTTTCCGTAGCGCGGGTCTGGGGAGAACAGCTCACGCCAGCCATGCTCCGGCCGGAATCGCTCGGGATCGCGGCGCCAGGAACCCAGCATGCCGGAAGTGCGTCCCAAAGCCACGCCGGTCGCCGTTGGAACCTGTGCATCTCCCACAGTTGGCATCAAGAGCACATGGTTGCGCCCAGGACGCCAGGCTGGATCATAGGGGGCTTCTACCGGATCTCCGGCCCCTAGTGCTGCATAGCGGGCGGCCCAGACTGCAGGATCCGCGGGAGAGATGGCATGCTGAGCGATCCCATAGAAGCGACGGAAATCCACCGTATTCCGTGGGTAGCCGAGGCCTTCTTGCATGGCCACCAGAGGCTGTTGAGCCGGGTAAATTGTCCCCTGAAAGCTCACATCCCAAGCCCAGCGATCAACAATCGCCTTCACTTTGCCATCAGGGCTCAAGATGGTAACGCGGATTCGGTCACCGAGGGCGGTCGTATCAGGGGCAGGCTTCGGGCCTCGATCCTCTAGGGAGAGGCCCAACATCTTTCGTCGCTCGACGGGCCAGAGGGCATCGGCAGGGATGTGGACTCGCGCCCAGCCGCGCTCGTTGAGCGTCGAGGAAGAGGAGATTTGTTTGTCCAGATTCTCCACCTGGACCCGATCTCCCGGAACAACACCTGAGATCCTCGCGAAGGCTCGCACCGCCAGCCTAGCGTTGTCGTGACCGTACCAGGCCAACAGCAGCTCGCCGGCAGCTTGAGGCCCCTGGACTTCCTTCTGCTGCTCGACGTTGGGGAGGCATGGCCCACCGGCTTGTCCCTCCGTGAGCGGATTCTGGTGGTCATCGGTGGGAAGGCAGGCAACCATGACAGGTCCCTGAACCGGGAGCATCACCGCCTCCGCAAGACCCCCTTGGCCGAGGCGCACGGAGATATCCGTGAGCCCTGCGCCAGCAGCATTGGGCGAGGTCACATCCAGGGAGGGCTCCGCCCCGGCGAGCACAGCTGTGAGCTGCCCGCCAAGGGAGATCCCCCAGGCAGCAGTGATCGCATTGGGGCCGCCAAGATCCGGGACACCGTCACCATCCACATCACCCAGGATCTGCCCACGCCGATCCCTTTGCTTGCCATCCATTGCATGGATGATTCGAACGAACTGGATCTCCTCCAGCACCGACTGACGGACGATATCCCGGGTGTGAAAGAGGTTGGCGGTCCACTGATCAGCGCCACCGTCAGGGCAGCCGTCGTTGTTCAAATCCCGATCTCGACCGTAGAAGATCATGGTGGCCAGTTCGGGCATGCCGAAGTTCCTCAAGACACCCTTGCCCAGCAGATAGTCACTTGCTCCTTGGCACCGCTTATCCAGCACAATCGAGCGCCCATGGCCGTAGCTATCCAGGCCGCAGGCAGCGAATCCCATTTGGGCATGCCGCCCGGCGTGAAGCACGAACTCACCCTTGAAGCTACCGTAACCATGGGCAAAGAACACTACGGGATACGGCTTGCACCAGGGCTTACCCTCCGGGTTCCCAGGGGAGCAGACAACCTCGGGAGGCCGCGCATCCTCTCGGGGGAGGATGCAGAAGAAGGTCACCTTCGAAGTGCCATAGGTAGCCTTCCCAGCCTCTGCATCCAAATCCCACAGTTCGTTCTCGTCGGCCGGGTAACCCTCCGATGCGATCCCGTCCTTGTCCACCAGCAAGTTAGGAGCCTCGAATACACCGGCGAACACACCGCCGATAGAGGCGTAGTCGGCGTAACCTCCGCAGATCTGTTGGTCACCATCGCCGGAGCCCCCGATCGTCGCCCATGCGGCTGCCGCGCAGCCTCCAGAGAGCAACCGTGCATCTCCTCCGCTAGCGAGAGGGGGGTCACCCCCAAGCTCACGCCATTCGTTGCGGGTCCAAGGATCGAAAGAAGAAACGGGGAACTCGGAGGCGAGGCGAGCCATAGGCCCATGTCCATAAAGACCTGCCCGGAGTAGCTCCAGATCACGAGTCATGGTGCCCACTGTAAAGGACCAAGAGAAGGCAACGTCCTGGCGACCAAGCCCATACCGCGGGAGCAGCTCCTCCACCGGGGCAACCGCAGCAATCTGGTCGACCGGCTGAACCGCTGGAAAGGGAGACTCAACCGGGCGACCTTCCACGCCGCGAAGCCGCTTGGTGAGTACCACCGCATGGACGCATCGCTCCTCCAGAGGCCATACCGGGCGGAGCAGGAGCGTGTTGGTGGAGCGTTCGTACCAGGAGAGGAGGTGATCGCTGATGCAGCGATCCCGTTCCGGGGTCGAGGGGGGCGTGTCATCGCATGCGTGGGGATCAAGGAAGTTGGCCTCGTCCAGACGCCCGTTGAAGTTTCGATCCTCCCCCAGGTCCAAACGCCCGTTGCGGTTGGTATCCTCGGTGTAATCCGGGAACATCAGTGACCGAGACTCACCCTCCGGATCAAAGGGGAAAAGCCGGTTGTCGCTCTCGTCCAGGCGGAAGCCGAGGGGGGCTTGGGGATCAGGAACCCGCGAACTCCGGGACATAAGCGTTATGGGGAAGCGCCTTCGCCCAAAATCGAGGGCGATTTCTTCCCCGAAGCGCTTGCAACGTCGATCCACGTTGAACAGGAACACCGCATCATCTCGGAAGTCGTCGTTCTTGCCGTGACGAGCCACCAGATCCTGGAGGTCAAGGGGTCGATCAAAACGCACCGTAATAGGCGCGTAAGCTCCAAAGCCGTCGAGCCGATTGAAGTAACTCCGGGTTCTCCGCTCGTAGCGAGTACGAGCTGCTTCCAGTGAAATGTTCAGCCTGCGCCCCGTAGGCGAGGAGGGGTCGAGGCGGGTTGCCGCATCGTTAGGTAGGGGGATTTCTGGCAGCGGTCGGTGCTCTGCATCCCAGACGACGCGGGGCCCTCCTGAGCGCTCGGTCAACCCGAGCCCCTCTGGCCGTGCCCCGGAAGGGTCACATCCGAAACCAAGGAAGGCCGCGGCACAAAGCGTGAAAACAAGCCAACCTGGACGCATATCGTGAGACCTCCGTGATTCACCAGTAGAGCGAAAGCGTGGCCCGAGAAAGCCAAACGGTACGACGGCCCCCTCCCTCGGTCCGAAGCCCAGGGACACCTGCAAAGGCTGCCCCCGGCAACAGAACCCCTCCCTCGCTGCCAACCCGGAGACGGACGGCAGAGGGAAGCACGAACTCCCAGGTAGCCCGGGCATCGACCTCGTGGCCGTACGCACCACGGTTCTGTACTTGCCCACCGTAGCTCGCGGGAAAGCCCCCTCGAATGCCTGTCTGGTAGGCATCTAGGACATCCGCCGCCGGGGCAGCGAACAAGTAGCCGAGACGAAGATCCAGAGGTCGGACGGGTCGGTAGCGCACCGAGGGGTGAGCATAGACGGCATTTTGGACGGAGCCCGGGTTGATGGCAAAGCGGGTCCCTGGAGGAGCTTGGGCCATCAGCGCCGGATCCGCGAGCCGATCCACGCCCCGAGCTGTAAGCAGCGGAAGCAGATGCTCAAACAGCACCAGCCCGACATTGTGATCGGTATGCATGGTGAAGGTGCGTGCCACTTCGTCCCGCGGATTGTTGTCCCCGGAGGCATAGCCCCCTTCGAGTTGCGCCGTCAGCCGTAGATCATCCTCATCCCAGCGAACCCGACCTACCCCACCGAGCTGCCGTACCTCGGCGCTGTCTTGCCAAGTAGCGTCGGACCAGAGCCGGGTCGAGCGCCCGGAAATCAGCGCCCCTTCTGCCTCCATCTGGAGCCTCCCCGTCGCTCCTATCGGCCACGCTGTCTTCACATGGCTATCGAGCACCAGCACCGAGGTCTTCGCCCGCTTTCCGTCGGGACGTAGCTGGTCTTCCCGATCGGTTTGAGCACGCCCCGCTAGCAGCAGCCCGAAGGTATCTTCACCGTGCTGCGCCCTCACCCCAAATACCCCGGCAAAGGCCCTGTCTCCATCGTACACCGAAGCGTTGTCATCCCTCAGCACCCAATCTGCTCCGAGGAAGACTGCCATGGATCGAAGAAGCGGAGACGATCCTGCTTCGTCCAAGGGACGAGTTGCAAACAGCAGACGCGCCACCACATTGCCTTGCCAGGCATCGCCAAAGGTGGGGTCTCCGGCACCGTCATTGACCAGCATTCCCGTGCCCCAAGAGAAAGTTTGAGCCCCAAGGACCAGCAAGCCTACATCGGATGTCCATGCCACTAGCGCCTTCCTCGGCAGCACCCGCTTCGCATCCTGCGCCCCATCCCTCGCCACCGGAAAGGGACGAGAGGTGAGCGCTGTGCCCAACACCGTTGTATCTCCCGCGATCTGTCCGTTGAGCGCCTCCAGTTCCAGCTCAAAGCGGAGCTGCGGAGTCACCTGATAGCGCCCTCCTGCCACCAGCCTCGTGGCTACCCACCCCCCTGGATCCAGACTCTCTCCCTTGGCTCCCTGGACATGCCCCGTCGTCGCTCTGATCCCTCGCACTCTCGCCTCCCCCCAGGTATCCCACGTTTCCGCCCTGACCTGGCGCGGTTCCCCATCCGCCCCTCTCGGAGCGAGTATCCCCATCGGAACCTTCGTACCTCCTGTCTCCGCCTCCGCTGGCCTAGCGACCCCAAGCATCACTACGCCTATCAGCACCGACGACCAGCCCCGACGAACCTTGTTAGGTACCTGCACCGTACACCTCCAATCCAGGCGAGGCTTCTAACCGCGTTTGGTTGGCCATTCCAAAGAAAGTTTGACTTTCAACATCATGGTATTCTTCCAGACAAGAGCCACAAAATCGCAGCAAGTCCCTAGGAGGTTCTCGTCTGCCTCCAGATCCCAGAGGAACGTGCTACCTGGGCGCATCTGCCGGCCGAAGATTCAGATCCTCTCTTAGGTGACCTGCCGGGGTGGCTTCGCCTCGCGAGGACTACAAAACAAGAGCAGCGTAGAGGAGAAAAGAAGCCAGGTTTTCGTATGCAGGATCGCAGATACATCCTACCAGTTCCCTCTCCCATACCAAGACAACCTGACTCGGCGCCTTCTCCCTCGTTCCCCTACCAGAAACCTCGACGGAGGCTGACGAATGTGGCTCCCCCTTTCCCCTAACCCCTTCTCTGCTGCGATGGCCCCGTTGCTTCGGAGTGCTCTCTCTTGGACACTGATGACCCTTGTTTCTGGCTGCATGGTTTCTTCAGCCCCGCCTCGGGGGATGACCCAGCAGGGAACCTACAGTCAGTCGGCACCCGCAGGCTCCCCGGAGGCGGTTGTCCAGGCAGCGGTCCATGCAGCCCTTCGCAATGATTTCCAGGCGTACCTGGCCTTGGTCCACAGCCAGGAAAAGATCAATGCGAAGCAGATCAGCCAGATCGAGCACTTCTCCTGGAAGCGCTTCGTCAACCAGGCCCGCTGGTACCTAGACAACGGCGGCAACATCTACGTTGAGCGCCGCCATCAGGAAGGCCAGGATCTCATACTCTATGTACGAGATTTTTCTAACGCTGGGCGTATGCCTCCACCCATGCGACTCCGCCCCGACCAGGGACAGTGGCGCATCGCCTCCAACTCCCTCTGAGCAGAAAAACCTTGCCGATTCCAGCGAAGACGAGCCTATTGCCCTAGCGCATCTACCAGGGCGATTGGCCTATTCTACCAGGGCGATTGGCCTATACGAGGGGAGTTCTCGGGATAGCGTTGGGAGCCCTTCCTGGCTCTTTCAAGGAGCAACGGTGATTCGATAAATGTTCCCTTTTTTTTGGCCCCTCACCCGGTAATACAAGCTGTTTGAGAAAGGATGAGAGGTGACCCTATCTAGGATGGAAACGTTGGTCGTCTGGGCGATAGGCCCCTGGATATTACAAGAGCCACCTGGGCACTCGAACGCTTGCAGCATAAAGCCACTGCTGGCCCTCGTCGATAGGTACAGTTTGTTCCCCATCGACGCCATCGCCCAGATGTCTTGGTCTTGATTCGCGAGGTTGGCGTTCTCAGGCTGCTTCTTGCAGCCTCCGGAATCATCCGCCAGTTGGCATGCATAAATTTGCCCCATCTTCCCTGGCGCACCAGTGGCCATATACACCCAGCCGTCATCTATTACCGCAAGCTGCTCCGCAGCATTGTTCAGAAGATTCCCCTGCGGAGCCGTACAGTTTGACACCTGGCAGGTCTTGAGCATCCAGCCCCCGGCCTCATGATGGAGGCTAAACACCAGGCGGTTCTTCCAGAAGGCGATGCTCTTGACCTGCCAAGGGTGTGGATCATGAAGCAGCTTGGGCTCCCAGTTATTTTGCTGATTGGCCCGGAAAAGCTTCCCCCCAGACCGGATGACCAGAAGATCCCCTGCCCATACGATCTCCTCCAATGAAGCAAAATCCGACGTCAGTTGGTCGTAAAAATCTGTACAACCCGACGTGTGTTTGAAGAGGGATTGATTGCCGGCCTGGTAGAGGTTTCCGTCAGGGTCCACGGCGATCCCCCCGGGGGACTGTGGGCTATAATCCAGTACGGGTGTCATCAGTGTGGGCGGTTCTCCAAACCCATTCGAGCAGTAGCCATACATCTTCGCCGCTGCGGAGGCGCAGTCCGTATCCCACTTTTCACAGCACTTGGTCAAGCCTTGCAACACGCAGATGTCACCCTGGATCCCGGTGCAAGAGGGGGGAGATGTCTCCTGCGATTGGCAGGTGTCGAAGACACACGCAAGAGTGCCGGAACAACCAACAGGCCCTCCTGCGGAACCTGCGGAACCTGCAGCGCTCCCGCCCTGTCCGGAGGCTCCTCCGTTCCCTGCCGTGCCACCGTCTCCTCCAGCACCCGCACCGCCCTCCCCACCGCTCCCACCGTTTCCTCCGGGTTCAGCGCCCCCCGCTCCTCCTTCGCCCCCTTGCCCGGAGGCCCCCCCAACTCCTCCAGTCCCTCCAGCCCCAGAGGTGTGTTCCACTACAACGAAGTACGAGAAGTGCTGGACAGTGGCGGCCATCAGCCCAGGAAAGGACTGTGCATCAGGTACCACCTGCCACCCATCTCCTGACTCTGGATCCAAGGTCACTAGCAAAGGGGTGCTCTTGATCACCTGGTGGTAAGGCACTCGGATGGTTACCGGTTCTACGAACCCCTGTCCGTGGGGAAGGAAGGCGAAGATCTTGCCCAGGGCTGTGTACGTGGAGGGAAGCGGCTCGGAGGGGGCTTCCTCCTTGATTTGCAGTCGGGAGGGATCGTCCAGTGCCTTGGTTGTACCGCTGATCTGGGCCCCATCAGGGCCCTCGATGGTCCAGGTGTCCGAGGGAGATACCACATTCTGGGGGCGCGGCCCCGGAGGAACCTGGCAAATCGGCTGGTCTGCGCCTTTGGTAGCACACTTGAAAGACGCGAAGAGCCCCAATGCGCGCTTATTCTGGAGCGCCTTGCACAATCCTGGCGCCAGAGTGACCTTCCCTCCGTCCAGAACAAACCCTTCCTGACGGTCCTGCTCCAGCAAGACCGCACTTCCTGGAGCAACAGCCCACTCCATCGCCAGGTTGAAGGTGCCCTCAGGCCCGGGTGCATCGAAAGAACAGCCCCCCGGTACCAACATCACTTGCTGCAACGAATCTGCCTCCAGACAGGCTCGTTCATCGAAGCATCCTTCCCCGGAGGATACGACCAACCGCTCTTGGTAATCCGGAAGCGAGGACGCTTCCTTGGTATCGTCGACGCACTCACCTCCCTGGCAAGTCTTGTCCTTCGGGCAGTCGTCGGTATCAAAGCAGGAAAACCGGAGCGGCATGCGGAGCAGCTTCTGCTTCTCCGGGACAAACCCGGTTCGCGCTGTTCTGAGTACCCGTCTCTTCAGCTCACCGGAAGGAGTTTTGAGGTATCCCTCTAGGGAGATCTTTAGCGTGCCATCGTGCTCCCCATCCTTGATGGGCTTGAGAGTAATGGTTCCCGGCAGGGGAGCCCTGCTTGGATCGGGTAGGTCATAAGGCTCCAACGTCGGCGAGCGCTCTCCTCGCTCCACCACGATACGGAGATGGTTGAGATCTGTGGGGATGGCCCCCTCGGTGGACACCGCTACTACGACCGAAGTGGCCCCCCGCTCCTCGCAGCTCAAGACGAAAGGAGTGGCCAGGAGGAAGGGAAGAATCGCGTGGGTACCAAGCAAGCTCTTAGAACGCATGATCTTGGATCGTAGCAAAGATAAGCTAAAAACCAAGTGATCTGAGATAATGGACTCATCCTCTGCTCCAAAAGGCGAGCGAAAAGGGAGGGAGTTGGAACCTCAAGGTCGAGATGCGAGCCGGTGGGGTGCGGCACGATCAACCGACGTGCGTGGAGCATCAGTCGAGGGAACGTGGCCTGCTTCGCCCGGTCCCCATAGCGCAAGTCGCCCACGATGGGGTGACCCAAGGAATAGAAATGCACCCGGAGCTGGTGCCGTCGTCCTGTCAGCGGTTTCGCTTCCACGAGGGTGAACCCCCCGGGTCGCTCCAGGGAAGTATACCTCGTCAGCGAAGGCTTCCCCCGACGCTCGTCCACCCCCATACGCCCTGAACCAAACTGGGCGATGGGGAGGTTGATCTCTCCCTCACGCTGCACCAGCGAGCCATGTACGAGGAGTGTATAAAATTTCTCTACTTCTCGGCGCTCGAAGGCCAGGCTGAGGGCCCTGTGGGCAGCGGCGTTCCGGGCGAAAAGCAGGACGCCAGAAACTTCCTTGTCGAGTCGGTGAACCACCCAGAGCCGCTCACCCCGGCGAGCTTCCAAGAGCCGCTGGAGGCAAGGCACCGTAATGTCGCGCTCCGGGATGGAGGAGAGGCCCTCGGGTTTGTAGACGGCAAGCAGGTCTGCATCCTCGTGGAGCAGAGCCAGTGGAAGTGTGTCAGGCGAGGGGAAGAGGGGCTCCATGAGGGAGCGTTCAACCCCAGAGAACGACGCGGAGAGGAGCAAAGCGCAAGCGACCGAGAACGAGGAGAGGGCGGCCGATGCAGGGCTCGCTGGGACCGAGATAGCAGCAAGCCGGAATGTTGCCAGCCAATTGTTCCGCGTCCTCGCCGCAGAAGGGGCCGGTGGTGGTGCCCTGGAAGCCACAGGTCTGGTTCTCGAAGCCGGGCAGCTTGCTAAGTTCGAGGTCATCTGGGGGGCGACAAGCCCCGGGCAGCGTGGAAGGACTCGGAACATAGCAGCGCACTTCGCAGAAGAAATAAGTGCTTCCGATCTTAGACTCACAGACAAAGGAACCTTGGTCATCCCGGGGGATTTTTTGGGAGGCATCGCACAGGGCTGCGCCTCCCTGTCCTGCCCCTCCTGCACCGGAGGTGCCGCCTGCACCAGCCTGGCCACCAGCCCCTCCTGGGTTCTCGTTGTCTTCCGGGACAGCCTGGTAGCTGAGAGCTGGCAGATCAGCACGCCCCCCACACGCTGCAAGGTAAGAGGCCCCGCAGGCAAGGAGCAGGCGGTGAAGAAGGTCGTTGGTGGGCATTAGAGGCGAGGGAGCTTGGTGTCTAGGAAGGAGCGGAGCTTAACTAGGGTTTTCTCGTCTCGATGGAAGGTGGGTACCTGGTAGCTAGCTACCCAGCTTGTCACATCCCCGAGGAAGCTATCCCGGACGGCGGCGTCGCCGATGATCTCGTCAACCGTGCGGCCCCGGGCAGCTCCCTTGGTCAGGGTTCGGACGTAGGATTCCAAGCGAGTGTAGTCTCCTTCGAGAAAGGAGAGGATCAACTTGGCCTCCGAGGATAGCCGCCGAAGGATGCCACCCAGGTGCTCGCCCTCACGGGTGATCAGATCGGCAGCGACCCGGAGCACGAACGCATCGTCGATGTAGCCGAGATCCTCAACACCGTCAGGGATGAGGTCGAGCGACTTGAAGAGGTAGTTGATGCTGCCAACAATCAGCCGTCGCTGCTCCTCGGAGAGCCCCTTAGCGTGAAGTAGTGGGGCGAACTCGTTGACGTCGGAGCCGAGGGTCTTGAGCCAACTCGGAAAGGCGTCCAGGTACAGGTTGGGGTCGCTCATCGTTTCATCCTGCAGGCTACCGTGGCGGTCGCTTTCTTGGGAACCCTCAAGGTCCCGATTTCTTGAATTCCAGAACTCTTAGGGCGTTCTCCGCGAAGATTTTTCTTACCCGAGCCTCGCTGTGCCCCCGCCGCCGCAGAGCTGCTGCCAGCTTCGGGAACGCAGACGCATCAGGAAGCCCCACCACAGGCAGAATGCCTCCATCAAAATCGGATCCAATGGCTAGCGCGTCCTCCCCCACCACCCGCAGGAGGTGCTCCGCCTGAGCGACTACCTCTCCAAGCCCCGGGTCTGGCTTGTCAGAGACGTAGGGACCGTGAAAATTCAACCCCACCACCCCTCCTGAAGCCGCAATAGCCCGGAGCTGAGCGTCGGTGAGGTTCCGGGGGTGCTTGCAGAGAGCGCGTGCATTGGAGTGGGTCGCCACGAAGGGTACCCCGAGTTCCCGGGAGATCATGGCCACATCCTCGAAGGCCGCGTCGGATAGGTGGGATACATCCAGCAGTGCCCCCGCCTCAATGGCCTTCCGTGCTAGCCTCTTTCCCTTGTCGGTCAATCCTCCGCGCTTCTTGCCTGTGGATGATCCAGCCAGTTCGTTGTCGCTTCCGTGAACCAGCCCCACCAGCCTCACCCCTCGCTTGACCCACCCCTCGATAGCCTCCGGGTCGGACGCTAGGGCCTGGGCCCCCTCCAGCGCCAACCACCCACGAACCTGTCTTCCTTGCTCTGCTTGGGGCAGCATGCGAAAGGGAGAATCAGGCTGGCGTACCAGCCGGTCGATGGTTGCGAACACCTCCTCCAGATCGCTCACCAAGGGCCCTCCAGGACGTACCTTGCCCGGGATGTACATCGGCAGCACGATCCCCATCACCTTGCCCGAAACCATCCCCTTCGCAGTCACCATCCCCCGGTCCAACGCAAGCGACCTCCCCTTGTAGTGAAGCTGCCAAGGGAGATCCACATGGAGATCCACCACGGGGAACTCCACAGCCGATCTGCACGGCCTCCCTGGGAGCAGCAGCGCCACCCCTGCCAGCATCCCCACCGGCAACCACCCCCACCGATAACCCCCGCGGCTGCGGCCCTTACTCAAAGATGATACGTGCAATGTGGAGCTTCTTATGAATGGGGAAACCTAGGTCTCGGACCTTCCTGGCAACGCAGCGTTCCATCTCCGCCGAGGAAACTGCGGTTCGCTTCTGCGGGGTCGGAGCTGGCTTTGCCGATGGAGGAGGGGTGCTACAACCGAGGAGGGCAGCAGAGAGAAGGAGTGGAGCCGTATGCATGACTCAAGAAACCTCGTGGATGCTCTTCTGGAGGGCGTCGACACAAGCGCCAACCTCCTCGGGGTTGAGGCCCATACGACTGGCAATGGTATGAAGCATCTGACGCTCTCCTGGCTGCAATGCCCGATCACACATGGCCACAAGAGACCCAAAGACCAGCAGGCGCAGCCGCTCCCGAGGCTCGGTGAAGCGACGAGCGATACCGGCAAGGCGTGCGTCGAGGCCATCGCGCTCCAGGGCAGCCGAGTACTCATAGATCATCCCGGCTAGCGCACTCCGGTCGAGGGCACCGGAAGAGAGCTCAGTCAGGGTGCCCACTAGGCACTGCATCTCATCCTGGGCGAGGCGCCGATCCCCGTTGCTCACTAGGAAGGAAACCTCGACGAGCGCGTCAAGAAAGCGAGCTGCATCAGGGCGGGCATGGATCTCCTCGCCGGAGGGCAAGTCAACGGAAGCGTGGGTGGCTAGAAGCTCGCGAACCTGAGCTGCGGTCACAGGGGGCTGCATCAGGGAGCGCATCTTAGCTCCCTAGAGGCTTTCGGCCTACCTCCCCACCTTCCATGCCCAGCTAGGCTCCTCCCCAAACCTGTCCTGCCTAGGGCTTTGTATCCCCTGAACCCTGAAGGTCATCGCGTTAGCCTGGTTTCATCGGGTCTCCTCCCCGCGCCTTTCTGTACCAAAGCGCAGGGCCAGCCAGTCCAGGCGCCGAACGAGCTGCCTGCCTCCGAGGCTCCCTTCGACTTGTCGGAGCTCCTCGGCCTTGGCATGAGCAGCTAAGCGTCCAACCATCAATACCGCCGCGCTGAGGGAGTTAGGAGTTACGCACCCAGGGCCAAGTGCCTGGGAACACTGGGGTTTGCAAGGAAGGTCCGGATGGCCTCACGCACGATTGACTTCTTTGTCTCATACCAGCTTACTTCCTCCTTCAACCTTCGATACTCCAACCGCAGGAACGCTCTCACGCTCGCCAGGATATGACCTCGCTGGATCGACGTTCTTCTCGCCTGGCACCTTTCCACGTTGCAGGTTTGTTTGAGGCCGCGGTGGTAAACTTCGATCGCCCAGCTGGCTTCTGCCCACTTTCGGCGCTTCTTTTCGTTCATCGTGAGATCGTTGGTCGCCCAGTATTCCTTCTCGCCATCGGGGTTCGTGGAGACGAAAACACGAATGAATCC
>JANWXX010000080.1 GCA_025057345.1 Polyangiaceae bacterium
TCCTCCCGGGCATTCAGGGTATCGATCGCCAGCAACATGGCCGAGAGCGTCTCCTGGTCCAAGATGTCCGAAGCTGGGAGCGCAGCCAAGCTCTCTGTCCGGAAGTTCCGGGGACAGGCCTCCAACAGCGGCAAACCCTGTCGATCCCGAATGCGCACCGGAATCCCGTGGGATCGGCAAATCATGGGTCTTGCTTCGTACACGATGCAGCGTCCCGCTTCATCTAGCAAGACACACCGGTCGCCGGGGGATGAAGCCAATCTTGCTCGGAGCCTCTCACGTTCCGTCTCGGGAAGCCTCCGGAGCGCCTCGCGCAGTACCTTTGCCTCCACTCCGGTGCAGGTGAGCCCCGGAAGACAACAATCATGACAGCCAGAGCGGCACTCCATCGCCTCCCCATAGCGTGCCTCCACACGGGCGAAGAAGGCATCCACCTTCGATGCGAGCTGCCGCAATCTCTCGACGGAATCCGGTACCATCACTCCTTGATAGTATCGCAGCCGAGGAGGATATGGACCTTGGCCCCCAGATGCGCGCTGAGCGCAAGGCACCCAGATTTGCGCTAGTGCAACCTGGATGCCGAGCTGTCTTGGTACTGGCGAAGAACTGGTTGAGATCCTCCCGAGTGCAATGTCTATCCACGACAGCGTCCGGGGCCCTGCGACGGTGGCGAGGGATCTGGTTCCCTTGGACCCGAAGGTCGAGCTGCTCCCATCAGGAGCTAGCTAAGCTAAACTGATCCTGTGCTTCCTCGCTCCGCTCTTTCCCTTCTGCTCCTGATCCTGTTCGGCGTTTGGCTCATACCTACCCCTGCGGATGCCTTTTGCCGCTCCCGCACCTGCAAGGGTTCGGGCTGCGCCCGGGATGCCGACGGTTGCCCTGCCGAGGGGCTGCCGCTCTATTGGCCCGGGAGCTGCGTCGGTTTTAGCTTCCAGCGGAATCTCTCTGCCAAGTACGACCCGGAGCTGCTCCGAACAGCTATTCGCCGTGCTTTCTTTGCCTGGACCCAACTCCCCTGCCCTGGTGGTCCCGCGACTCTCACCTTCAGCGAGAACGAGGATACCTCCTGCAATGCCTCCGGCTTCGACGACAAGGGGCCTAACGTTAACGTAGTCCTCTTTCGTGACGACGATTTTCCCTACAAGGATGAGGACAACACCCTAGCGAAAACCACCGTTACCTATGATGCCAAGACAGGTGTCATTCTCGATGCAGACATCGAGATCAATTCCGCCTTCAATGAGCTGACGTTCACAGCGCACCATGCAGTTTATGATCTAGAGTCCATCATGACGCACGAGGTTGGCCACTTCATTGGACTGGCACATACACCGGTGCCTGAGGCCACCATGTATGCTTCCTACGAGCTTGGTTCCCTCGATCTTCGTACCCTGCACCAAGACGATATCGACGCTGTCTGCACGGTCTACCCTCCCGCACGCAAGGCGATTTGTGATCCGACTCCCCGAGGCGGGCAGCAGATCTGTGGAGACGACGGAGCCCCTTCTCCCCGTGACGAGAGTTGTTCATTGGCTCGCCCTGGCGCGAGGGGTGAAGCGAGTAATTCTGTGCTAGGTCTAGCCCTCCTCATTTTGTCAGGCCGCCGTGCGGTGCGCCGTATGATTTCGAGAATCGCAGGTTGACCCTCATTTTCCCATCATCGTCGCTCACGAGCGGTGGCAGTACGTGGAGAGCCTAGCAAGCGTAGGGCCCTGCAGAGCAAGGTATCCTTACAGGGACCCACGAAGCCGCCATGGCCTGGCCAAGGGACGTCGCGAACTAGTGGAGGTTCTCTTACGTCAGGGCCTCGCCAGGGTAGCAATGCGTGGGCAAGATTGGCTTCTCGCTCCAGAGCCCTGGGCATGGGAAGCCGCAACGTAGGGGAGAGCCCAGTCATCTGCACTGGGGAGCCATCGGGAAGGGCGTAG
Organism: Polyangiaceae bacterium; assembly: GCA_025057345.1. Taxonomy (GTDB): domain Bacteria; phylum Myxococcota_A; class Polyangia; order Polyangiales; family Polyangiaceae; genus JANWXX01. The sequence continues at coordinate 1,929 of JANWXX010000080.1, forward strand.
AGAAGCGTGGTGAGCCGAAGCACACCGGCTCGCGCGTCATCGTCCAGATACTCCTGAGCGCAGCCTTTCCCGTAGGTTCGATCCCCTAGTACCGGGCCCCGCCGGTACGCTAGCAATGCCCCCGAGATCATCTCCGCTGCACTCGCCGTATCTCCGTCCACGAGAGCTGCCACAGGACCATCCCACCGATCAGCGAGGGGCGGAAGGGGTGCTCGCTCTACTTCGACGGAACCATCCCGTCGCCTCATAGGAAACAGGGGTGCCCCTGGGAGAAAGAGAGCCAACGCACCTGCGGCACCATCCGTCGATCCGCCGCCGTTCCCCCGGAGGTCGAGCACGATACCTTGCAAGGAGGGACCACGCTCCCGGCGGAGAGTGGAACCCAGTTCCTCCCCCAAGTTGTCGGGGACATCCCCCAAGGACACCACCAGCACGTCGCCGTCGCCATAGGGGATGCGGGCGACGTCCAGGGCAGAGGGTTCCTGCTCCTGCGCAAGATCGCCGCCGGGCTCCGGCTCGACACGGGAGCGGGAGGTGGGGCGCACGTCGAGGAGGCGAGGAGATGGATCGCCGGGACGAAGCACGGTCACCCGTTTGACCAAGGGAGCCGTCCCCTCGACATCCACAAAGCTGAGCTGCTCGCACTGTTCGACACTGAGGCCTGCGGTTTGTACGGCGTCGACCCGAAGGACGACATCGCCTGGAGCGAGGCCCTCGGCGTAGGTTTCTTCAATACGCACGCCCACGGCGGTACGGGTCATCTTTCGCCAGAGGCGAGGCGGAGGAGAAGCTTCCAAGTCAATTTCATAGAGGGAGGTTTCCTCGTCGAGGGGAGCCCAGCCACCGTGAGGGTCGATCTGGGGTAGGTATGCGCGCACTGCGCCCGCCAGAATCACTGTGGACCAGTCAAAGGAATCCCCTGGCAGGAGTCGCTCTCGGATAGCCTCGGCAGCTTGTACGCCCTCGGGCCCCAGGGATCGCCGCACCACCCCCGCCCGGTAGCCAAGCTCCGTGGCCAGCGAACGAGCTGGGCGAGTCACTGGCCCATCCTCGAAGGCAGCAAGAGAAGCGAAGCGGAATGCCTCGTCTGGGCGCATCGCCGGGGCTGACCGTTCGGCGGCTTCAAAGAGTGCTCGGAGTTCACTCACCCAGACCCCTAGGACCGTACCCAGTTCGTGAGTGACTACACAAGGACCGCTCCCAGGGGGAGCCTCAATCTCCGCAAGGATGCCTCGGGCCTGGATGCGGAGCGCCGCCGCTACCGGAGAATCCGGAGCAGCGGTCCAGAGCCCATGGGGGTCGACCCAGTCGATGAGGGCGTCAGAGAAGGGGTGAGGCTCAGGAGAACCTGGCAGGGCAGCAAGCTGGGAGCGAGCCTGATGGATGATGCGACGAGCCTCGTCGCAGGAGAGAGAGGCGGGGGCACCGGAAGGAGTCCGGAGGGTACGGCCGGAGACACCGGCGGGAGCACAGGAATCCGAAGGAGTGGCGAAGGTGGAAGGGGAAGAAGAATCGGGGAAGGGGCAGGAGGGAGGAGGGGTTATGGCGGGCCGAAGGAGCCAGCCGATCCCGACCCAAAGCCCCATGCCGGGCCCGATCCACCACGTTCGACGCACACGTGGGAGGGTAGCACCTCAAGCGTAGGACCGTGATCTTTCCCGCAGGGGTCAGGCGACGGCCTGGTGGATTCGCTCCAAGCGAGCACGAAGCTTGGCGCGGGCACGTTCTTCTAGCTGCCGGACCCGCTCTTTGCTCACCCCAAGGCGAGAGCCAAGGTGCTCCAGCGTAAGGGGTTCTTCCCGAACCCAGCGCTCCTGGATAATGAGTTGTTCCCGGGGAGAGAGCTCTCGGATAGCTTCATCGAGAGCTTCGCGAGAAACGGCGTCTGCCTCGGCTTGGGCTGCTTGCTCTTCCGGGGAGAGATCGTTGCTCTCCAGACGATCAAGATAGGTAAGCCCAGTCGTAGAGGATTCTGCGTCAAGACTGGCGTCGGCAGCGATGAGCAGAGGCAAGAGCTGGCGTACACGCTCTTCGGAGAGCCCTGCGTTGCGTGCTAGCGAGGCCGGATCATCCTCCCGGGTGGTGCGATAGTAGCGGAGTGCACGGCGCTCACCCTTGGTTGTCCCGAGGCGGACGACCCGGTAGCTTCGCACGACGTAATCGCGGATTTCCGCTCGAATCCAGTAGGCTGCGTAGGTGATCAGCCGGCAGTCGCGAGCGGGCTCGAACCGTTCGGCGGCTTTGAGGAGTCCGATGTTTCCCTGTTGGATGATATCTTCGAGAGGGATCCCCCAGCGCCGGTACTCCATGGCGATGGAAACCACGAAGGGTAGGCAGGCGCATACGAGGCGTTCCCCTGCTTTCTTGTCTCCCTGCCTCCAGGCGAGGGTGAAGGCTCGTTCGTCGGCCTCGGAGAGCGGGGGAAAGGAGCTTAGCTTGGCGCGGTAGGCCGAAAGGGCCGCCGGTTCGCTCATAGGCATGAGAACCTCCTAGGTGGTGGAGTTCATGAGCAACCGCCATGCCACTGCCCTGGTTTCTTCTTGGGTTCTCCTCACTTTCCTTCGCGAAAGGGTTGCGTGGTCATGGTTCTCCCTCGCGTGGCTTGCGTGGTTCGCCTAGGTAGTCGCCCTTGACCGCGCCCTTGCTTCAGGGTGAAAGGGCCACCATGGTGACCTCCACGTACCCCCTAGAAGCTCTTGTGGTTCTGGGCTGCCGCGTAGGCCCGCGGGGCAAGCTGGTAGGGGCGCTGCGCCGGAGGGTTCAAAGAGCCTACGAAGCCTACTGCCAGAAGCTCGCGCCGCTAGTGCTCGCCTGCGGGGGACGGCGATGGGATGGCCATGCAGAAGCCTGGGTCATGCGGGCTGCGCTGCTGGACTACGGCATTCCCTCCGAAGCACTCCACGTGGACCTCTGTTCCCTCACAACTTACGAGAACGCCCGCCAGGCAGCACGCCTGCTCGCGACGCGAGGAGCGCAGCGAGTGGGCCTGGTCACCTGCGACTGGCACATGCCCCGAGCGATGCTCCTATTCCGTCGAGCTGGGCTTGATCCGCATCCCCTCCCCTCTTTTACACCTCCCCAACCTTTGCCTGCGCGGGTATACCGGAACCTGCACGAGCATCTTTCCGGATGGCTGGATGCACTTCGCTAGGATGCTTTTCTGGGTTCTGCTGCTGGGTGGGTGCAAGCCCGCTCCCCAGCCTACCCCTCAGCCTCAGGCAAGTGCCTCGTCCCCCTCCGGAGCCGTTGTCGAAGCCCGTATTGCCGCACTCCGTGCAGCGGAAGACCGGAGAGACACGACCGCTATCGTGGAAGCAGATCTGGGGAATCCAGAGGTTCGAATCCGTCGTGCAGCAGCTCGGGCGCTGGCTCGTATTGCGAGTGACGAAGCGAGAGCGGGTCTTCTACGGCTGCTGAGTGACGAGGATGGAGAGGTGATCGCCTTCGCTGCCTATGGCCTCGGCTGGACCTGCCGCGAACACGAGGAGCAACATACCCGGGCCCTGATCGCCCGGTCTCTCACGCTACCGCGACCGCTTCAGGCGGCTCCCTTGGAGCCCTGGACTGCCCTGGCTCGGGCGATGGGTCGCTGCGGTTTGCCAGAGGTCGAGCCCACCCTCGTTGCCTGGCTTAAGGTGCCGCATCTACGAGAAGCGGCCGCGCTAGCCCTAGGAGACATGGCCATGCGAAGGGGCCTCCAGGAAGACACCCTGGTTGCGTTGACCCAAGCTGCCTCGGAGGGAGTAGGAGAAGCACTCTATACATTTGGGCGAGTGGATCCTCCTAGCGAGGCGGTTGCTGCACGGGTCCGAGAGGTCGCCATCCGTAGGCTTGCCGTCGACGACCCCAATCGGATCTTCGCTGTGCGAGCTCTGGGGCGATGCGGAGAGGCAGCGGTACCCGAGCTCAGGCGGGTGATCACCGGGAGCTTCCAAGACGCAGAGCGGGCAGAAGCTGTCCGGGCCCTCGCTCGGCTAGGAGAGGCCGGCCAACGGGCACTCGCGGAGGTGCTGCCTGGGCTGCTACCTCTTCGGGGACCGGAAGGCTTGGCTTCCCTCGTCTCCGACAGCTACGGGGTACTGACGACCCTGCTCTCCGAACTGAAATCTCCAACCCGTGCCCGCAATGCACTGTACGAGCTGGCGCGCTACCCTTTGCCCGCTGACGATGCTCCGGCGGCGATCCGGCGGAGAGCGGTGAAACTGCGGTGTGCGGCGGCACGGCTCGCAGCTCCTCGGCCTGAGGCACCCTTGCTCCTTGGCTGCGACCCGGCTCAGACCAGTACAGAGCGAGATCTGGCAAGGCTGGCCGTGCTCTACCGGGAAGGGATCCGACCTACCGTTCGGCTCGCAGTACTCCGGGAGTTGGTGAAATCCCCGGACGCGAGGGTGCGGGGTGAGGCATTGGAAGCCCTTGGAGCCTTCAAGGAGCTAGAAGACGTCGTCCCGCTGCTGATCCAGGGTCTCCAAGCGCCGCACCCAGGAACTGTCGCTGCTGCTGCCAAAGCCATTGCTGCTCGCCCAGAGCCTGGCCTCCCCTCCCTGGAAGCAGCGCTGCTGGCCGCCCTCGCTCGTCCATGGAAGCCGGATGAGGTAGAAACCACAGCAGCGTTGCTCCGGGCAGCGGGAGCCCTACGACTGGTGCAAGCGCGCCCTTATTTGGAACGATATTGCACAGGCTCTTCGCCCACACTACGAGCCAATGCACAAGGAGCCCTGGCACTGCTAGGAGACAAAAAGACCCGCTGCCTGAACACAGCTCCCCTCAAGGAACCTGCCCCCGAGCTGAGCCGACCTCCACCGACAGTGCGCTTGGTTCTCGACACCGATGCCGGAGAGTTGACCCTTTGGGTAGATCCATCCCAGGCTCCCACGGCAGCGACTCGTCTGGTCGAACTGGCAGAGTCAGGCTTCTACGACGATATGGCGATCCACCGGGTTGTGTCGGGGTTTGTGGTCCAATTTGGTGACCGGAATGGGGATGGGACTGGAGGAGCAGGGCGGGATACACTCCGCTGCGAAACCTCTCCTGTGCCCTTCACTCCGCTCTCCGTCGGTGTTGCCCTGGACGGGCGAGATACCGGCTCTAGCCAATTTTTCGTAACTCTGGTTCGCGCTCCTCACCTGGACGGTGAATATGCGTGGGTAGGCACTGCCTCCGGGGACTGGGCCGCCGTCACCGAGGGGGACCGGATCCGAACCGTGCGTGTGGTCCGGTGACCATGCCACGCGTTCACCCAGGGATCCAACGGCACGGCTTCGGAAGTTGGTCGATGTTCTGCCAAGGGGATGTGATCACCCTCCCGTTGTATGGCTCACTGAGCTGCAAGCCGCTCCGAAGAGGAGGGGGCAAGGCGCTGTTGAACCGCAAGGAAGATCGCCTCGTGAGTCGCCGGCGACGGAAGGACCACCTCACCTCCAGGCGCTCCGAAGGCGGCAATAGCGTCCCGGATGGCCTCGCGGACTGAGAGCGCCAGCATCAACGGAGGCTCTCCCACCGCCTTGCTACCATGGATCACCCCTGCCTGCTCCGCGCGGGGCAGCAGCTCCACATGGAACACGGACGGAGCGTCGCCGATGGATGGAATCTGGTAAGTGCTCGCCGAGTGGGTCAGCAGGCGACCGTCGCGGGTCCACTTCAGCTCCTCCCCGGTGAGCCAACCCATACCCTGCACGAAACCGCCCTCGATCTGCCCGCGGTCCACCCCCGGATTGAGTGACTCCCCCACATCATGAAGGATATCGACACGGCGCACCCGCTTCATCCCGCTCCAGCCATCGACCTCTACCTCAGTCACCGCCGCCCCGTAGACGAAGTAGTAGAAGGGCTTCCCACGGCCCTTCGCCTTGTCATAGCCGATCCCTGGCGTTCGGTAAAACCCCGTGGCAGATAGGGATACCTGGCGCATGTATGCGGCCTCCACGGCCGTTGCAAAGGGGATCGACCCACCCCCTGGCTCCGCGATTTGCCCTCCATGGAAGCGAAGCCCGGAAGGATCCGGGTAGCCTAGGAGGTCGGCAGCCACTGGAGCAAGGCGCTCCCGGAGCTGCTCGCAGGCAGCCTTCACCGCCGCGCCGTTCAGGTCCGACCCACTGGAAGCCGCCGTGGCGGAGGTATTCGGTACCTTATCCGTCTGGGTCTTCATCACCCGGATGTGGCTTGGAGGTACACCCAGCTCCCGAGCGGCAATGCCCTGGATCTTGGTGAAAAGCCCCTGCCCCATCTCCGTACCGCCATGGTTCACCTGCACGGTTCCATCCCGGTAAATCAGAACCAAGGCCCCGGCCTGGTTCAAAAAAGTGGCCGTGAAAGAAATTCCGAACTTTACCGGCGTGATTGCCAGACCTCGCTTAATCCGCTGGCTCTTTGCATTAAAAGAGGCGATCTCCTGCCTCCGTTCATCAAATTTGGAGGACGAACGTACACCGCTCCATACCAGCCGTACACGATTGTCCTCAATGAGCTGACCATAATGGGTTGTACTCTCTTCTCCAGAAGTTCCATACAAATTTCGCTCCCGGACGGTTTCCGGCGGGAGGCCCAGGTAGCGAGCGATACGATCAAGGATCTCCTCAATCACCACCATGCCCTGGGGACCACCGAAGCCGCGGAAGGCAGTGTGGGAAACCGTATTGGTCTTCGCCACACGCCCAACGACCTCGACGGCTGGCAGATAATAACTGTTGTCGATGTGGAAGAGGGCCCGATCACAGATGGACTCAGAGAGATCAAGAGCCCAACCACCATCGTTGGTCACCTGGGCCCGGAGCGCCCGGAGCTTTCCATCTCGCTCAAACCCAACCTCGTAGCTGGCATGAAAGGGATGACGCTTTCCGGTGAGCATCATGTCCAAATCCCGATCGAGTTGGATGCGGGTAGGTCGCCTCGTGAGCCAGGCGGAGAGGGCCACGAGGGATGCCCAGCTGGCTCCTTGGGTTTCCTTGCCACCAAAGGCTCCTCCCATACGAGGCGATTGGACCACAACCTTGTTCCGGGGTAGGCCGAGGACATGGGACACGATGGCCTGGACCTCGGAAGGGTGTTGCGTCGAAGAAACCACGTACACATCCCCATCGTCACCGCACTCGGCCCAGGCAGCTTGAGATTCTAGGTAAAAATGCTCCTGTCCACCGATCTCGATCTCACCGGAGAACCGCTCTGGGCTGGATGCCAATGCGGCATTAACATCCCCCCGTCGGATGACGTGGGGGCTGGTATGGTAGCTGCCTACGCGGATTGCCTCCTTGAGCCCAAGGATTGCAGGTAGCGGCTCGTAATCGACCTCAACGACAGCGGCAGCGCGGCGTGCGGCTTCCAGCGAAGTAGCGATTACGACCGCCACCATGTGTCCGTGGAAGAGTACCTCATCCGCCGCCAGCAAGGTTTCGTCATGACGCACGGCCCCCACGTCGTTTACTCCCGGGATGTCCCGGGCAGTGAGAACCCGTACGACGCCAGGCATGGCAGCAGCCTTCGTCGTGTCGATGCGGAGCACACGGGCATGGGCGTGGGGTGAGGTCACCGGCCAGAGCTCCAACATCTCCCGGCGCATCGCCTGATCGTGAACATAAACCGCTCGGCCGGTCACATGCCCCACGGCGCTCTCGTGGCGGAGCTCCCGCCCCTCACTGGCCTGGGGCCATGGTGTCTCCCGTGCATAATCGAGGGGAAGATCCTGCCCCTCGCTCTCCTCACCGTGGAAAAATTTCTCGAAGAGGCTCGTCACCAGCCCCTGTCGAAACGCGACCCCGGAGCGTACGTCTTCGATGGGGGAGAACTCACTTGCCAGCACCGGGAGCGCCTCCATCAAGGTAGCTCGGTTCCAGGGTTTTCCTTCCAGGAACGCCTCCGCCTTTCTAGCTCGGACTGGTGTAGCTGCCACCCCACCGTAAGCGAGCCTAGCGAGGGTAATCCTACCATCCGTGCTGAGCTCCACACGGAAGGCCGCGGCTACGATACTGATGTCCAGCTCGCGACGCTTCGATACCTTGTAGCTCTCCATCCGAGTTCCTGGCGGGGGGAATGGAAGGAAGATCGCCTCTACAATCTCATCGGGAGCTAGCACCGTGCTGCGGTAGCCGGTGAAGAATTCCGCCACAGGAACCTCTCGCCGACCTCGAACGGATGCCAAGGTCACAACAGCATCCAGGACCAGCAGCACCGGGGGGGTATCGCCGATGGGGGAAGCCGTTACCAAGTTCCCAGCGAGGGTCGCGCGGTTGCGGATCTGCCGAGATGCGAACACCCGTAGCATCTTGTTGAGGGCCGGAAGGTCGTCGCCCAGGACTTCTTCGAGCGCGGTCAGGGTGGCCGCCCCCCCGACCCGGAGCCCTCCGGGAACCCGCTCCACCCGAGTGAGCGTATCAACCCCCTCGATGGAGATCAGCACTGGGAACCGCTTGCCCTTCTTGTTGATCTCGACGCCAATTTCTGTCGCACCCGCCACCAGAGTGGCATTGGGCAACTCGGCACGTAGCCGAAGGAGTTCTTCCAGGGAAGTCGGTCGGTAGAAGCGATGGACCTCTCCGTCGTAGGTACGCCCTACATAGTCAAGAAAACCTGGAACCGGGGGTGGCTTTCTCAGCGAAAGTTGGAAGAGGTCAGAGCGCTTTGGATCTCGAACGGCTAGCGCATGCTGAGCTGCCTCTCGGATGGGCCGATAGCCAGTGCAACGACAAAGGTTGCCGCAAAGTTGGTCGCAGAGCTTAGATCCCCCCTCCACGTCCTCCCGATAGTAGGCCTCGAACATGGACATAACGAAGCCTGGAGTGCAGTACCCGCACTGGGAACCGTAGTACTCCACCATCGCCTCCTGGATCGGGTGGAGCCCGCTACGACCTACCCCTTCCACGGTCACCACCTCCCGCCCTGCCACCATCGGGAGCAGGGTGATGCAGCTCGTGATTGCTCGGTAGGTCGCCTTCCCGGTGGCATCCCGTTCCAGCAGAACCACCGAACAGGCACCGCAGTCCCCTTCGGCGCACCCTTCCTTGCTCCCGGTATGCCCTGTGGACCGGAGAAAGTTCAGTAGAGACTGGTTTGCGTCCACCCCCTCCACCCGAACCCGCTCACCGTTGAGCACGAACTCAAAGGATTCGTCTGCCATCCGACCTATCATACAAAGAGCCTCACGGATGGACAAAGACGACAGAGCCGGTGAGAGCCTTTCGAACGCCGTGCCAGCCCTCGGGGAGTGCAGGCTCAGTAAAGAAGAAGAGGCGGCGGGCGTCGAGGGGGGAGAGGTTGATGCAACCGTGGCTCCTAGGTTTCCCGAAATCGTCGTGCCAGTAGGCTGCATGCAGCGCATAGCCAGCCTCGAAATACTGCACGTAAGGGATGTCACGCAGCTCGAATTCCTCACCGACCACGTCGGAATCCATGGTGGTGGTGAGGTGCTTGGTATGAATACGGAAGATACCGCGTTTGGTCGACCGAGAGGTTTCCGGATCGCCAAGGCCCGCCTCGCCAGTGCTGACCAGGGTAGCAAAGACGGGGCGGGTTCCGTCGTAGGCTATCAAGGTCTGCTTGGTAATGTTGACATCAAGCCAACGCTCACCCTTCTTCCCCCACTTGGGCATCTTCTTGGCAGGGTCGAGGCGAGAGGCATACTGGTCAGAAATCCAGAGGTGTTCCTTGGTTTCGTAGTAGAGATGTTCCCCGAATTTCTTTTGTTTTCCCGTAAGCTTGAGGACAGCGCGGCGCTCTGCATCTCGCTCCTTGACCAGTTTGCCACCTTCCAGCCGGTGCAAAGGCCCACTGCGACGCACCAAGGCAAAGGGAAAGTCCACATCACCTGGAATCTCAACTCCGTGGAAAGAGGAACCTTCGATGGGGCGGAGGCGATCCACGGGCAAGGCGAAGAGTTGGGTCGAGATAGCGTAGCGACGACCATCGACCACCGCCGTGTCCACAAAGGCAAATCCGTTGTGAGGCTTGGCTCGGGCCAGCACGAGGGCCTCACCCGGAGGGAAGCCGGAGAGGTTCCCCGGGGGAGTGCGGTCTTGAAAAAACCAAGGGACATCACGAGTTTCGCGGCGTTCTAGGAGCTCGGCGGCGGGCGGATCCGCTCTGCCCTGGAGCCAATACTCGGGGCGGAACTTGGCACCGTTCTCCCCATCCGCGGTGAGCCAGGCACCCAAATGAGACTCCAGATCCGGCTCGAACTCCGCAGCTTGCTTGCGCGTAGGTAGGCGACGGTATATGGGCGAACCTCGCCGAACGATGCCATAAAGGTAGGGCATCGCAGCAGCCGTGTCGGGCCTTCGTTGGAGAGCCCGAAGCAGCTCATGGTCCAGGTTGGTGGTGGCGTTGGAAGGATCGGTACAAACGTATCCTTGGGGTTCGATTTCGTACCAATCACCTCGGGGGCAACCCTCTTTGCCGACAGGGGATGGTGAGCGCAGCCGGATGAGGGCGCCAGCCCGGAGGTAACCGAGGCTTTTTCCCTTGTCGGAGGGGCGATCCCGCACTTGCGTTTCCCAGGCCAGGGCTCCTATCCGTGGCCCCGAGGCAGGGGCAGAAGCAGGGCTCTGGGCTGGAGAAGGCAAAGATGGGGCGTTCTTGGCAGCCTGGGAGACGACAGGAGAGGCAGCGGGCAAGAGTGTAGAAGAGACGGAGCCTGGGGCAGGCGACGCAGGACGCGAGCAAGCGGTGGCGATCCATGGCAGGATGGCAACCCAGCAGATGAAAGATGGGCAAGTAGACATACGTTCTGGAGCTCAACGGCTCTAGCACAGCCCAGCCCCTCCCCATCCATTGCTCCTTCCCCCTACCCCCATGACCGGATCCATCCCCCTCTTTATCACCTCGCTCACTTTCGCTCTCGTTGGAGCCTTCCTCAGTGCAGGATGTCGGCGAGAAGATCCCAATACAGCGGCCAATGCCAACGCGACGGCGACCTGGGGTTACGGCCCCAACGGAGGTATCGCCCCCCCTGCCACTACCGCGGCCCCCCCTCCTACTCTTACGGGTACGGCTCCCCCAACGACGGCCCCCCCCGCTACGACCCCTCCGCCCACGCCGACAACCACCGCTACAACCACCGCCACGACACCTCCGCCGACACAGACCGTGGATACCTCCGCCCTCCAACCGCTGCTGACACCCCTGGCACAGAAGCATGCCAAGGGAGCCAAGCCCGAAGGACAAGCACTCGCGGGGGTTCTTCAGCAGGGGCAGTCACTCCAGCAACCCCTCCAGCTCGCTGCAAGCGGATCCCGGTGTTACACGGTCATTGCTGTGGGGGCACCATCGGTCACCGCGATCAAAATCGAGTTCTGGTCCAACATGCCTCCCCTTCCTCCAACCATCGTAGCCCAGTCCCAGGCTTCGACAAACCCGTCATTTTTGGCAGAGAGCCCCAACTGCTTCAAGAACCTGCTCCCCATTCCTGGCATGGTGATGATGAAGGTCACCGCCGAGGGAGGCTCGGGCCCTGTGATGGCCCAGCTCTATGCCAAATTATTACCCCGGGTTCACCTCGGGGGCGGCGGGGGCGGCCCCTTGGGGGGCGGGAGCCGCGACTTATCGCAGGTGCGACCTCTTTGCCATCTTCCTCCAACAGCCGGGCTAGCCCCCAGCAGGAGAAAGGCGCAGTTTTCCAGAGCTTGACCGGGAGGTAGCGGGGGCAAGAAGTACCGCGACAGGGCGGCAAGCGTAGATCTCGCGACGGGACCCGAGTACAACCGTCGCCATGCCGGATTTCGCCAAGCTCGCTGCTGCCTGCACCATCGCCCGCGGACTCGCCATGGACGCAGTTCATGCCTGCTCCTCGGGACACCTCGGCCTTCCTCTCGGTGCTGCTGAGATAGGAGCCGTGCTCTACGGCTCTTTGTTGCGCTACGATCCGGGGGACCCTCACTGGATCAATCGTGATATCTTCGTACTATCAGCAGGTCACGGGAGCATGTTCCTCTACGGATGGCTCCACCTTGCTGGGTATCCGCTTTCGCTGGACGAGCTCAAGCGATTCCGTCAGTGGGACTCGAAAACGCCAGGTCACCCGGAGTGGCACCACACCCCCGGCGTCGAAGCTACCACCGGTCCGTTGGGACAGGGTGTGGGCAATGCAGTGGGGCATGCCGTCGCCGCCAAAATGCTCGCTGCACGTTACAATACGCCGGAGCATACGGTGTTTGACCAGACCGTATGGTGCCTAGCTGGTGACGGCTGTCTGCAGGAGGGCGTCGCCGCTGAGGCGGCCTCGTTCGCAGGACACTTCAAGCTCGACAACCTCATTCTTCTCTACGACTCCAACGATGTGACGTTGGATGCGATGGCCGACAAGACCCAGAGCGAGAACGTGGCTGGTCGCTTCGCGGCTTACGGCTTCGAGACCTTCCGTATCGACGAGGGGAACGACCTGGAGAAGGTCCACGCCACCTTGGAGGCTGCCCGCTCCTCCAAGAGCGGTAAGCCGAAGTTTGTCGAGATTCGTACCCTCATCGGTAAGGGTATCCCCGAAGTTGCGGGCACTGCCAAGGCTCATGGAGAA
>JANWXX010000081.1 GCA_025057345.1 Polyangiaceae bacterium
AGATGCCCTAGAACCAGTAGCCCCCCGGGACCTTCCCCGATCACATGGGGGATTCCCTCGAATACAAGCGCTTCAGAGCCCCAAGTCGTACCATCTCGGGAGCTCCACAACTCCCATGGAGCACCATCCCTCCCCTTCGTGAGAAGACCGAGCCTGCCTGCTCCAGAGAACGCTGCCACCACCTCGCAGGCCGCCCCTGCTAGGCTCTCTGGGAGCGGCAACAGAGAAAATTTCCCTCCTCGGAGCCAGAGAGCAGAGCGTGACCCGATCAGTGCATAACCGCCCACCGGAGCGCGCAGCAGCCACCGAGAACAAGCCACTGTCTCTCGCCATGACACGGGAACCGCAATCGCATAAGCCTTGCGGCGGACCAGGTACAGGAGTTGATCTCCGGAGTGAACCAGCACGCGCCCATCCGGCTGTACTAGGGCACTGCCAGGGGAAATGCAGAGCGGCTTGTCCGGGGGAGGTTCCTCCCGGTAGGACCAGAGCGCGACTTCGACACGGGACGAAGGGAGCAGAGCCGTTGAACGCAGAGGGGCTACGACGCCCTGGCGCTGAAGCCCCGCCAATTCCGAGAGCAAAGGCAGCAAGCTCTGGGAGAACGACGAGACATCGGGGTAACGCTCAGGTCCTGAGAACATAGAGCCAGCGAAGCGGAGTCGGGCAAGTGGCTTGTACTCAATCGCATCCGAGTTTTCCCAAACCCACTCAGGCAGCCGATGGGAAGCCCCTCTCTGGAGCACCTGATCCAGCCTAGCCAGAAGCTCAGTGTGAGCAGCAAAGCCAGGATGGAGCCGACGCTGAGCAGTGAGAAGGGAGCGACGCTGACCGCCATGCCAAGGACCATCGTGCTCTCCTCGGCACCAGTCTTCTCCTGTCAGCAAGAACCAAATGACAGCGGCAAGCGCGTGTACGTCCGTCCAGGGACCGATGAGGGGGTTCCGGGCACCAGGACGGAACAGAGAGAGTACCTGCTCAGGTCCACCGTAAGCAGGGGTCATGGCAGCAAGTGTGCCGCCTTCCAAGCCCTGAACACGAGCGATCCCGCAGTCTGCGATCTTTGGCGTCTCGTCGTCGACAGGCCCACGGAGGAGCACGTTATCAGGCTTGAGATCCCGATGGATGATACCTTCTTCGTGGAGCACTTGAACCCCTTCGAGGATTCCCATCGTCAAGCGCAGTGCCCTTGAGGGGTCGATTCCGCCGGTAGCTCTTCGAACACGCTGGGTAAGGGTGATCCCCTCTGACCCACCCTCAACGAACTCCAAGGCGAGCCAGGGCAACAAAACCTCGGAACCGCCGTGGAGCAGCACCCGCACGGAGCCAGTTCCGTAGAAGTGAATGACAAAGGGCGTAGGAGGGCGGCGTGCCATGATCCGCCCTAGCGCTGTCGCCTCCCTCACCGCCAAAGCCAACGGATCGAAACCCATACTAGCGAGCTGACGCGCAGTGGAGGGCCGAGTGATTTTGATGGCCAGTTGCGAGGGATGGTCCACGTTGGGCAGAGAGAGCGAGTTGACCTCCGCCAGGAACACCGTAGACATCCCGCCAACCCCAAGGCAACGCATCAAGGTGAGCCTTGCTGGACGCTGACTCCCTTCTGCAACCAGCTCTGGATGCCCATCCGACAAGTCCCTCAGGTCATCGTCATTCGCTCGCAAGAGCTCGCTCATGAGGAGCACCTTAGCCCGCCGCCTTGCCCCGGGAGCGCGGTGGCTCCACGACAGCTTCCAGCTCCTCTGCGATCGCCTCGTCGGTAACCGCATCGACACGGAGCGGACATCTCGGGGCCCGCAGGTGACCCGGTGATGCTACGGGACCAGGCCGGAAGAAAGAGTAAAGGAGCATTCCCTGATCTGTTATCTCCTGATGGACCTGTCCGGCGATAGCCAGCTCGGTCAGCAACGAGTCGGCTTCGCTCTCGGAAACACGTAGCGCTAGTGCGGCCTGAGGCACCGTAAGGCTCCCCCCCTGGAGCTGCGCCGCTGCACGGAGTGCAGCCACTTGAGCTTCCCGTCGAGAGCGCGCCGCCTGCTTCTTCATCTTGCGTCCAGCGGCAAGCACACCGCCCCCCATCAGGGTCGTCAGGAGCGCTAGGGGCAGCGACACATACAAGGCAATCTTCACCGTGGAAAAGAGGAAGTAACCGATCCAACCGAGGAACCCCGCGGTAGCCAGCCCCCCGAGAAGAGTGAACCAGCCGACCCCCGAGGCGAGGAGCCCACCGATACGCTGGGGTTCTCCTGCCAGGGAGAGGGATGCACCGCCCGAGAGGAGGCGGGGAGCACCACAGGCACTGCAACGGCTCCCTCCGGCATCGAAGCGCAGGGGCGCAGAACGTCCACAATTCGGGCACATTGTGCCACCAAGGTTGACCTGAGACTCCTCCTCGTCAAGAAGCCATGTACCCTCGAACCTCCTTCTTCCAGGGTACCCTCTCATCGCCCCACCCGGTTTCTGCAAGCGCAAAGAGGACAAGCCAACCAGCCGAGCTGGTACCACTGAGCCACCCCCCTTTTATCGTCCAGGATCTTAACGGGATATCTTGAGTTTCCATACAAAAACTATGGCCTCGAACAAGATGGAATGACTCATCTTAGAACGACCCACACGACGATCCACAAAGACAATGGGAACCTCTGCTACGACCAGGCTACGGCGGACGGCACGGTAGGTGGTTTCGATTTGAAAGGCATACCCATCGGAACGCAGGGTATCGATCTCTAGCGCCTGGAGCGCCCGGCGAGTGTAGCCCTTGTAGCCGGTGGTCAGATCCCGCAACGGGAGGCCTAGAATACTCCGCGCATAGAGGGAGCCCCCCTGGGAGAGAAGGTGCCGACCAAGGCCCCATCCGCGAACCTGCCCCCCAGGAATGTTCCGGGAGCCGACCACCATATCAGCCCCTTGATCCAAGGCAGCTAGCATTGCAGGGAGATGGACAGGATCATGGGAGAGATCCGCATCCATTTCGAAGAAGAAGGAGAAATCTCGGGCGAGCCCCCAGCGGAAACCATCGACATAGGCACGCCCAAGCCCCCGAGGGCCATGCCGATGGAGCACATGGACACGAGAATCGCGGGAAGCTAGCTGCTCGGCAAGAGCGCCAGTACCATCTGGCGAGTTGTCATCCACAACGAGCGCATGGGCCCACGGAATGACTAGAAACAGCCGAGTCAGAAGTGGCTGCAGGTTGTCGACCTCGTTGTAGGTCGGGATAAGAACAAGGAGCGGAGCGGGCACGAGGAGAGAGGGGGCAGGCAGCGTACTCCAAACGAGACGGGGCAGGAAATTTGGCCATCTGCACTGGTGCACCTAGCCTGCTGGCGTGCGTGCTGCCGTTTTCCTCTCACTTTGCCTGGTGTCTGAGCTCCTTACCCCGCAGGTAGAGGCAGCCCCAGGACGGGTTTCGCTGGATCTTCGCCGTGCGCACCTTGCTAGGGGCAAATATGTAGCACCAACCCGAGACGGTGAGCCAAAGAGGTTGACCCTCGACCCTAGGCTCCAGGCGTCGGCGGAGAAGATCTTGAAGCGGGCACGACCCCACGAAGGCGCCATTGTGCTGAGTGATGTCCGCACCGGGAAGATCCTCGCTTGGGCGAGCCGTGGCCCACAAGACGCCGTGGCTACGCCGATGGCTCCGAGTGCCAGCGTATTTAAGGTGGTGACCGCCGCTGCGCTTTTGGAGAGCCAGAAAGTTTCTCCAATGACCCGCCAATGTTACTCCGGTGGAGAGCATGGGATCGAACAAGAGGATCTCTATGATGATCGCTCCCGGGATGATCGATGCACCACCCTAGGGGACGCCCTTGGGCATAGCGTCAATCTCGTCTTCGCTCGGATGGCCCTCAAGCACCTGACACCGGAGGATCTTCGAGAAACCGCAGAACAGCTTGGCATCGGGGAGGAGATTCCCATCAATATCCAAGTACCTCGGAGCCAACTCCGCATCCCGGAAGATGAGCTTGGGTTTGCTCGAGCTGCCGCTGGCTTCTGGAACGGGAAAATGTCGGCGCTCTCCGCGCTTTTCCTGATGCACACGGTTGCCAATCGGGGTGAGCGGGTTCCCCTCTCAATCCTTGAGGAAGATGGACCTCCCTCAGACCGTGCTCTGGGTCGTGCTTTGCGAATCTCCACAGCCAATACGTTGATCCGCATGCTGGAGGTGACCACTCGCCGTGGAACCAGTGCCAAGGTGTTTCACGATGAGAATGGCCGCAAGGTCTTCCCTGGAATGCACGTCGCCGGCAAAACAGGTACCCTCATTGGCGGCAAGCCCACCCGGATGTTCTCCTGGTTTGCCGGTTTTGCCCCCTCCCGTAGCCCCCGAGTCGCCATCTCGGTGATGCTCGCCAATGACGTTAAATGGTGGACGAAAGGCAATATGGTCGCCCGCGAAATGCTTGAGGCTTACTTCGAGCATGAGAAGAGTCGCCACTGAGAGGCTTTCTAACTGGCGAAGACGCGCTAGCTCCCCGAAGAGTCGACGAAGCCCCAGGCGGGTCATGGCGATATCCACCCAAGCCCACAACCTTCCTTTGTAGGATCGTACCCCTTACGGACTTGCTATCGAAGATGGCCGCGGTTGGCGCGCGAGTTTCCCCTGCCTTCTCTCGAACTTCCGCCACCGTGCTTCGTCGGAGCTGCTCGAAAAGACCAGCGTTTCTCCATGGGTAAAAATAGCGAGTTACGGTTTTCCAAGGAGGAAAGTCGTTGGGGAGCATCTCCCATTGGCAACCGGTTTTCTGTTTGTGAAATGGTGTTGAGGAGTTCACGAACCGAGTATTTGGCTTTGCTTCCACCGGGAAGGCCAAGGTGCTCTGGGAAAACTTCTGAACTTCGGCCCATGCTTCATCCGTAAGGTCAGAGGGGCATCTCTGTCTTTTTCGACTCGCTCACGGGGGTACCTTAGCGCATGTGGACAGTTAGAAACCCTCTCAAGGGTTGAGCGATCCTGGCCTCTACTGGATCAACAGCGATGTAGCCCTCACCACCAAGATCTTCGACGCGCTCGCCATCTTCTTTACCTTCTCCGAGCGCTACGAGAGCAAGCCCATCCCTGGGAAAAAGAAGCTAGATACGGTTTCCACCGTCTCCCTTGTCTACTAGGATCGCGTCCTGAGCTCCGAAGCTGACTCGCTGCGAATAAGCTACCAGTAGCACATGTTCTATATCCTTTCCAAGCTCCTCGACACCGGCTTGAGCCCTCTTTGCTGGGCGATGGCGCTAGTAGCGATGGGTCTTCTAGCCCCTCAGGTCGCCCACCCCATCCTCGCCAGGTGGATGCATCGCGCCCCAGTAGCTGGGCTGCTGCTGCTGTACTTCTCCTCCATAGAGGTTGTATCCAACGCTCTTTGGAGATGGGTCGAGGCCCCGCCGCTGACCACGATCCGTGAGGAGGAGGTGTACGATGTGGTGGTCATCCTTGGGGGGATGCTGGAGGACCGAACCATGCGGACGTATGGGAAGGCTTACTACAACGACAACATCGACCGTCTGATTGCCGCTAGGGAGCTGCTAGCAACTGGCAAGGCGCGCCGGGCGCTGCTCTCGGGAGGAGACGAGGATCCACGGCCAGATAGCGTCGACGAGGCCCTCGTGCTCCGGGACCAGCTCATCGCCTGGGGCATCGAACCCGAGCGTCTGTTCGTCGAAACCAGGAGCAGGAACACTCGGGAGAACGCTGTCGAGTCAGCGGCCATCCTGCGACGTGAGGGCTGGAAGAAAATCCTGCTGGTGACCAGTGCCTTTCACATGCCGAGAGCCCTTGGATGCTTCCGCGCGGTAGGGATCGAGCCGGATACCCTCGCTGTGGATCTCCGCTCGGATCGTAGCACCAAGGGGTTCTCGGACCTGCTCCCCCGCTCTCACTCTCTCCATATGACGGCCTCAGCTCTGCGGGAGCTTGCTGGGCGATTCATCTACCGCCTTCGAGGCTATAGCCGGTAAGTTCCCTGTCACTGCCTGAGCCACCAAAGAATCCCCACGATCAAGCAGAGGGCGGCCAGAGCCAGGATGCGATGCGGGGTGAGCAACGTGCCCTTGAGACGAGGATGAGGGGGAATAGGAGAGGGATGAACGGAACGCAAGGAGGCCCGATCCGGGAGCTTGCGGAGCCCTGCGGAGGGCTCAGCACCAACCCGGATGGTGAGTAGCAACAGCCCACGCCCTAGCGCCTCCCCAGGGGAAGGGAGCCCACCGAGGCGCGGGAGCCGGAGGATCGCAGGACCTCCTACAGGAAGCTGCACCTCAATTACCTCCGTTGACATCTGTTGGACTCGGGTAGTCACCGCTCCACTCCGATGGCATCGATCACACCCGCCGCCGTCGCAGAGGGCACAGCTTAGCAGCCGGGGTAGCGGGATCTCCACCCAAGCGCCCTCCGCAAGCCAACTCCTGGGAACTACGATCTCGTGACGACCATCAGGGCCCCGGGGCCCTGTCAGCAACTCATCCTGGACGATCCGGGCAAGCGGTTGCGGCATTGATCCAGTATACAGCCGCTCCTTGATGCGTGCCCTTCTGTGGTGCTCGATCGCTGTCGCAACCACCCTCCGGCTAGCCATCCTCCTCTCCGGACCTGATCTGGATACGGACGCTTATGGCCATGCCATGGTTGGTCGCTTCTTCCTCGACACCCCGGCGGACCTGCGAATCCACTGGGTCTGGCTCCCCCTTTGGCACCTGGTGCATGCGGGTGTTGCCGCAGCAGGCGGTGCCCTGGACCATGCTCGTCTCCTCAATGTCGCCCTCGGCATCCTGGCCCCCTGGCTCCTGGCCAGGCTGCTTCGCTCCACCGGAGATGAGATCTTGGCATCCGTGGGTGGAGCTCTGCTCGCACTCTGGCCTTTGGGGGTCAGCCTTGGACAGAGTGGGCAACCGGAACCGTTGTTCCAGGTGCTCTTGCTTGGGGCTCTCCTCACTTGGGAAGAGGATCATCCCATCGCCACGGGAGCTCTCCTGTCCCTAGCGGTACTCTGCCGTTACGAGGCATGGGTGCTGCTGCCGGTGTTCTTGGTGCTTGCCCTGCGACGGGGGGGAGTGAGGCGGTCCTTTGCCTGGGTGTTCCCAGGGCTTGTGGTAGCCGCTTGGTGTCTGGTGCAGTGGCAAGCTACCGGAGAGTTCCTGTGGTTTCTCCGAGCCAATCGGGAATTTGCTCGGGAGGCAAGCCAGGCTCTCGGCTTTCCTTGGGGGCCAGAGCCCCGGTTCTGGAGGATGGTCTTCTGGTACCCGGTGATCCTCCCCGCAGCCGATCTCCGTTTCTTCGCTCTTCTGCCACTACTAGGATTGCTCTCTATTTGGCGTCTCCGGGGGAACAATCCGCTCCCCACCTCGCTGCTGGCCTCTGGGTTGGTGCTGGTGTTGTT
The DNA here is from genome assembly GCA_025057345.1 of Polyangiaceae bacterium. Lineage (GTDB taxonomy): Bacteria > Myxococcota_A > Polyangia > Polyangiales > Polyangiaceae > JANWXX01. The sequence continues at coordinate 7,368 of JANWXX010000081.1, forward strand.
TCTCTCGTATGGGTGGGTCCAGCGATTGAACCTAGGGCTCCACCGCCATTTGTTTTCCCTCGTCCCCCTCTATGCAGCCCTCTCTGCACAGGGCCTGCGGACGGTGCTACACCACTTCGAGCCCCTTCGACGCAACGAGCGGTGGTTGCTTCCCTCGCTCGTCGTTGTCTTCTTGCTTGTGCGTACCGTACCTGTCGCCCGCTGGAATCTTGAACAGCATCGCCGGGCCTTTCCCTCGGCACGCGCTGCTGTTGCGGCTCTGCGGAGAGCTTCCCTGACGGAACGAGACCGCATCCTCTGTGATCTTTCCTCTACGGAACAGATAGGCAATCTTCCTCGGAACCTCATGATCAGGCGCCCAGCATCCTCTCTGCGTCTCACCGACGTAGCGGCCCTAGCTCCCGGAGGGCGGCTACTGGTGGTGGCGAAACCTCAGGATGTTAGCGCACTGCGGGGGGAAGCGCGTACCTTGTTTGAGGATCAAGACCAAGTCGTGCTCGAGCTGTTTACGCCGCCTGCTGGCCGGTGAGCTGTGCCGGAAGTCGGATCCAATCTCCTTCCACGGCGGCACAGGTCCCCGGGAATACATCGCGGGCACGCCGGACGAGGGCCTCCACTTGGTCATCGGAGCGTCGTGGATCATGGTGAAAGAGCACAAGAGCAGGGATATGAGCGGCCTGGCACAGCTCAATACCTGCCTGGAAGGTTGAGTGCCCCCAACCCACCCGCGCCGGGCCATCCTGGCCGGCATACTCCTCTGGGGTGTACTGAGCATCGTAGATGAGAAGATCCGCACCCCGAGCCAGACGAAGCAACCGTGGGTCGACGCAGGCGTAGTGCTCCGTGTCGGTAGCGTACACAATACTGCGGTCACCGTGAGTAAGGCGGAAAGCGTAGACCGGATCCGGATGGTTGAGTGGACAAATCTCCACGGTGATGTCACCCAAGGCAGTACAACGACCCTCCCAGAGTTCGATGAACTCATGCAGGGAGGGAACTTGTCCCAAGTCCACTGGAAACATGGGGGCGCTCATCTGTCGGTGGAGGAACTCTCGCAAGGGCTTACCGTGGTAGCCAGAGGCAAAGCGGATCTTGGCTCCGGGCATGTACAAGGGCGTAAAGAATGGCAGCCCCATGACATGATCCCAGTGAACATGGGAGAGCAGCAACGTGGTTTCTTGATGCTGACCGCTAGCCACCAGTTCGTCCCCCAGAGCCCGGAGCCCCGAGCCTGCGTCCAGAATCAGCCGCGTAGTAGGTGTAGTCACCTCCACGCAGGCGGTGTTCCCCCCTACTCGGACCGTCCTGGGCCCCGGTGTGGGCAGGCTGCCTCGGACCCCCCAAAATCGCACACTCAGTTCACTCGGTTGCATCGATGCCGTCTCCATGACCCCTCCCTCTGCGGCGATTATGCCAGAGGAAATGGACGGAGTTTTTCACCGGAATCATCGATGGATGTGCTGTCCTGAAGCAGTCAGTGCACCACAGGAGATCAGCGAGGGAACGGGAAAGGGAACGGGATGGGAAAAGGAAGTGGGCCACTCGGAGAGGTGCCTCCTGTGCCCCAAGCAGCACGCCGAGCACGCCACTGATGCGCCGTTTGCTGTACCAGCGGGATGCGTAGCTGAGGCTGCGGATGCGTCCGGAGCACCCCGGTCAAAAGGGAGCCTGGCGAGAGCTGTTGCAGGGCTCCGAAGAACTGAAGCGTCAGCACGCCACCCATCTCTGTGAGCCCTCCGGGCCGGTTGACCCCCGCATCAAGCACATTTTCCACTCCGTTGACGTCTGCTCCTGCCTCAATAGGCTGGTTGAATACGGGGATGGCTCGGCTCGGCAGGCGGAAGAGTACCCCTGGGTCGATGGCCCCACCGCTGCCGTTGGCACAGCCTGTGTGCCCTAGGTAGTGATGAGCTAGCTCGTGGCCCATCACAAAGCCGATCATCTCATCCAGGATGACTCGCTGCCGCCCGAGCTTCCTTGGGTCGTGGGTTTCGTGGGCCGCGTAGAACCCAGGAGGAGGATCCGGGATAGGTGCATTGGCCGCCATCGCCTCGGCGGCCTGGCGCATATAACTGTCGACCCGGCGGGTTCCAAAGACTTCATCTGCGGCCTTTGCCTCCGCAATGTGACCCATCGCCCGAAGCAGGGGGAGTGTCATGGCCATGAAAGGGGAGCCGTTCTGGCAACCCGCAAAGGCATTGATCTCGTTGGTTTGGCTATCAAAGGCAAAGGGGATGCCCTGAACCTTGGCACGGGTGGTGGGGTTGAGGGCAGCCACCAACTCGTTGAGCACCTGTTCTGCCTCGGAACGCATAAAGGGGATGGTGAAGTACCCATTCTGGTCAACGGCACCGGCAGGGAGGGCTGCCATCCCAGGCTGCTGGGGGCCGGGCTGGGGGCCAGGCTGGGGGCCAGGTGGAACGGAGGTGGACCACGGGAAGTTCGGTGGCAGGAAGACTGGCACTGGGAGACCCGGGATCCAAGGAGGGCGCATCTGCTGAGGAACCTGGGCCCAGGAGGTGCCAGGGAACCAGGCCAACGAGGCGGCGAGCGGTAGAAGCCATCGAGGTGGACGCATAAGGGCTCAGATTACTACGTCCTGGCTTGTGTGGTTCCCCCCCGCGCGGCAGCATGGCTTCGAGAGGGCCTGTTGTGGCACCCTTGCCCCCATGAACCCCATTCGCGCTCGCTCGGTAGTGGTGGCGACCCACGGCCACTGCTTCGACGGCATGGCCTCCGCCGTGGTATTCACCCGGCTCTACCGGGGGCTCTACTCAGGCACGGAGGCAACCTTTACCTACCGAGCCTGCGACTATAGCCCCGGCGACTCGGCAGTGCCGACGACCTGGATGACCGGTGACGACAACGCCATCCTGGATTTCCGGTACACAGCGCTGCCGAATCTAACCTGGTACTTCGACCACCATGCCACCGCGTTTCGTACCGAACGAGACCGGGAGCACTTCGAGAGCCGCCCGCCGGATCGGCGCTTCCATAACGCAGCTTATCCCTCTTGCACCCGTTTGATCGCCGACACCGCCCGGGATCATTTTGGGTTGGATCTAGGCGACCTGGACGACCTACTCTGCTGGGCAGATCGCATCGATACGGCCTCTTTTGCCAGCGCCGAGGAAGCGGTGCGCCGCGAGGCACCGGAGCTGCGTTTGATGAGCGTGCTGGAACACCACGGGAACGACACGATGCTCAACATGCTGATTCCGCGGCTACTCCGAGAGCCTCTCCGGGAGGTGGCCAGCAGCGAGGAGATCCAGATACGCTATGCCCCCATCGCCCGCCAGCGGCAGCGCAACCTGGAGCGACTTCGGCATTGCACCCAAGAGCGAGGCCACATCGCCTTCTGCGACCTGGGTGCAGAGGCGGGGGAAGTCATCGAAAAATTCGGGCTCTACTGGCTTTTTCCCCAGGCGACTTACTCGGTCATCCTCTGCCGCACCCCAGGGAAAGCCAAGATTAGCATTGGATTCAACCCTTGGGGCCCCTCTCCACGTCGCCATCACATTGGAGAGATCTGCCGACGACATGGCGGTGGCGGTCATCCGGTGGTAGGAGCCATCAACCTTAGCCCCCAGCAGCTTGCCCGCGTCCACGAGATCTGCGCCGAGATCCTTGCCGAATTGAATTCCTGAGCATGTGGCCTTCTCGGTTCCTCCGCCCGCCTGGTGCTCCTCCGAGGATTTACGGCCATCGGGGGGTTCGTGGGACCATACCGGAGAACACCCTGGCCGCCTTTGAGCAGGCCATCTACGAGGGAGCCGACGGCATTGAGCTAGATACACGGCTTTGTGGCTCCGGCGAGCTGGTCGTCTTCCACGATCCGGATCTTGCACGTGTTACCGGTGGTCAAGACAACCGCTGGGTGCATCTGGTCCCTTACCACGAACTGGCTCGGATTGAATTGGGTCAGAACCAGCGCATTCCCCGCCTGGCCGAGGTGCTCGCCTGGGCCCGAGGGCGTCGTATTTTGGTCAATGTAGAGGTCAAAGGAAACCCGGGCCCGCACCTGCGCCTGGCCCGTGCTGTCCAGCGGGCCCTCGCCGCTGTTCCTCAGGGAGAGCGCTACCTTCAGGTGTCCTCGTTCCACCCCCAGATCCTGGTAGCACTCCGAGCCCTTGGCTGCCCCCTACTCCTCGGATTTCTCTTCCATGAAGGGCAGCGACGCTGGCACCCTTGGCAGGTCGGCAGTGTGGTGGGAGTGGGGGCCCTCCACCCGGAGCGAACCATGTGCTTTCCGTGGGCCATCCAGCACGCTCAAGCTGCTAGGAAGATCATCAATGTTTGGACTGTGAACGACGAACGTGAGGCCCGTGACCTGGCAGCCCTGGGCGTAGACGGACTGATCACCGATCAGCCTGGGCGTATCCGCAACGCCGTGGAGCGTTCGACCCGATGACATCTCCCGAAGTGCAACAGCGATTGGGGACAACCGTCGACGGCAAGTACCGACTACGATCGCTCATCGGTGTGGGAGGGATGGGCCTCGTCTACGAGGCAGAGCACCTTTTTCTAGGGCGAGAAGTAGCCCTCAAAATGCTTCATCCAAGGTACGCAGACGTACAACGCTGGTCGTCGTTGTTCCTCAAAGAGGCGAGAGCCGCTGGGTCATTGACCCACCGAGCCATCGTTCAGGTGATGGACGCCGGCTTTGTAGACGGAACCACACCTTACCTGGTGATGGAGCGACTCCACGGGGAGAACCTAGAGGCCAGGATCAAACGCCGCGGAGGGGTGCGCGTGGAGCAAGCAGCACTCATCGCACGAGAGGTACTGCGGGGTCTGATCGCAGCCCATCACAAGGCGATCATTCACTGCGACCTCAAGCCCGCTAACATCTTCGTGGTTGACCGTTCCATTGCGCCAGGACACATCAAGATTCTCGATTTTGGCATCTCGAAGACCGGACAAAATGTCCTCTTCGCCAGTCCAGACGAGGACGAACAGATTCTGGGCACCCCCCACTACATGGCTCCTGAGCAAGTAGCTGGGCAAGAGATCGGTCCTTCCACAGACCTCTATGGCCTCGGCTGCATTCTTTACGAGGCCCTGACCACATCCCCACCGTTCCAGGGGTCCAGCAAGACCAAGTTGTTCCGGGTAATCCGCGAGGTTCCGCCACCTCCTTTGGTAGGCAAGCGGGAACCTGTCCCCGAGGGCTTCCGGCTGTTCATTGAGCGGCTCCTCGCCAAGGGGATCTCCCAGCGTCCTGCTTCCGCGGCAGAGGCGCTGGCCGAGCTGGAGCGGCTGGGCCTGCTAGCGTGACAAGACCCTTGAAGGGGCCCGTAGCAGGAGGCAACATCCGGGCATGTTCCGATGCGTGCGCTGCGATAGTGTCCTGGAAACTCGCACCACCGTATGCCCAGGCTGCGGTCATGGTCGGAAGGATGAGCTTCTCGACGGCAAATACCGCCTGGATCAGGAGCTAGGCAGGGGGGGGATGGGGGTGGTTTATGTGGGCTACGACATGCTGCTGGATCGCCCCGTCGCGGTGAAGCGCCCGCTCCCAGGGGAGGCGGTCTCTCCGGAGCAGCTCGCCGCCTTCCAACGGGAAGCCTCATCGCTTGCTTCTCTACGCAACGAGCACATCGTCCAAGTGTATAGCTTCGGGGAGCACCAGGGGCAGCCCTTCTTTGTCATGGAGCTAGTGCAGGGCGCATCGCTGGGGACCATCGTGCAGCAGCATGCGAGGCACGGGACAACCATCCCACTCCACCGAGCACTAACCATCCTGCTGCAAGTAGCCCAGGGGCTTGCGGTAATCCACCGGGCCGGTGTCTTGCATCGGGATATCAAGCCAGACAACATCCTGATTGAGGAAGGAACCGGGCGTCCGGTACTCATTGACTTTGGTCTGGTCAGCTGGCTCCAAGGCCAGAGCCTTTATGGAAATGGAGAAGGAACACCGGATTATATGGCCCCGGAGATCTGGCAACCGGCCCTAGGCGAGGTAACCCCGAAGACGGATATCTACGCATTCGGATGCACCATCTACGAGACCCTGTCGGGTAGGCCGCCTTTCCTCGATGTTAACGGGATTTCGTCCTTGAGGACGGCTCACCTCCTCCGCATGCCTCCTGCTCTGAGCACCTTTCGACCCGAGCTTGCACCTTTCGATCCGGTCCTGCAGCGAGCCATGGCCAAGAATCCCCAGGAGCGCTATTCCCATGTTCTCGACTTGGCACTGGCCCTGCAGAACGCTGCGCCTCCCTCAGTTCGACCACCCTTGGGGGCTCTCCCTTCCTTGCCCTCCGAACCCCTCATAGCTAGGACGGGACCCGCAACGATCCTCGTGATCGATGACGACCCAACCTTCCGTCGGCTGATCACTCGGGCCGCACAGATTGCCTTCCATCAGATGCCGCCAAGAATTCATGCGGTCAGCTCCGGTGCAGAGGCGCTGGAGCAAGCCGCCGCATCACCCCCGGATTTGGTGCTATTGGATTATTTGATGCCGGGGCTCAACGGCCTCGATACTCTCTCACGGCTTCGCGCTTTGCCTGAAGGGATGCGCGCTCGGGTGATTGTCGTCAGCGGCTCGACACGAACGCTGGAGCGGTGGCCCTTTGCCGTACTAGGCGTCCAGGATTTTTACGACAAGAGCGGCGGTCTTTCGCCATTGGTAGAGCTCATTGGGCAGGTAGCAGATCAGGTCGGGCTCCGAAGGTCTCCTCCAGCGCTCACCCTGCTGCCGGAGAGAGCTTAACCTCAAAGCTGTTGGCTCCGAAGCGCTGTACCGGCTCAAAAGAGGTTGGCGTTACATCGAAGATCTTGGGCAAGAACCCCGATTTGTTTTCATCCTTCCAACGGAAGCTCTCGAACATGTTGACATGCAAGACCGCGTCGATGACCCCCTGGGTATCGTGGTCGATGGTGAAGGAAACTGGGAACTCATAAATCCACTGGCCTCCGACAAAGGAGACGGAAAACCCTCCACTATCCGGCTGGGTTGGGATCGGGGCCCCTTTAGGAGTTACGCACCCAGGGCCAAGTGCCTGGGAACACTGGGGTTTGCAAGGAAGGTCCGGATGGCCTCACGCA